>CAYYRY010000088.1:0-7027 GCA_964474245.1 uncultured Ruminococcus sp.
CCGGACACCATGATTAAAAGTCATGTGCTCTACCGGCTGAGCTAATGGGGCATAGCTGATTTTTTACAGCTTTAATATTCTATCATAAGTTTATCCTTTTGTCAACCTTTATTTTCATTATTTGAAAATATTTTTACCTGAAGATAAAACTATCATTGCCCATCTAAACGGTTTTTTTGCCCATCCCACACATTATTTGCCGCAGCGTATTGAAAAACTCACGAAAAAATGATAAAATGATATTACTATAACATAATGGAGTAATTTGCGCAAATGACAGTATACGACGAATATATAAAACTTAAAAGACAGCTTTTCGATAAGCTCTACCGCAGACTCAATGATAAACAGCGTGAAGCCGTGTATACCGTGAACGGTCCCCTCCTCATTCTGGCAGGTGCCGGAAGCGGTAAGACCACCGTCCTCGTAAACCGCATCTCCCATATCATCCGCTACGGTAACGCTTACTTTTCCGATATTGCCCCCGCCGATACAACGGAGGATACTATCCGAGAAATGCGCGAGGCACTTAATTTCGGCGACGAGGAGCTTTCGGAATACCTCCTGAAGTTCCGCGTAAATCCCGCCCCCGCATGGTCGGTCATGGGTATCACCTTCACCAATAAGGCGGCAGGGGAGATAAAGAGCCGTATCGCATCCGTCTTCGGTGAGGATTCCGACGAGGTGCGCGAGATCCGCACTGGTACCTTCCACTCCATCTGCGTGCGTATCCTCAGACGCTGGGGAGACCGTATCGGTTACGACAGCTCCTTCGGCATCTGCGACATGAACGACAGCAAGCGCGAACTTACCGAATGCATGAAAAAGCTGAATATCGATGACAAGACCTTCCCCGTTAAGTCTATCCAGACCGTCATCAGCCACGCCAAGGACCGTCTTATGACCCCCGAAGCCCTGATGCTTGAGGCAGGCACTGATATCAAAACGAAGAAGGCGGCGGAGGTCTACGCCCTTTACGCCAAGAGGCTCAAAAGTCAGAACCTCCTTGACTTCGACGACATAATCATGCGCACCGTGGAGCTTTTAGAGACCGATGAGGAGGTGCGCACCAGGCTGCAGCGCACCTACCGCTACGTGTGCGTTGACGAGTATCAGGATACCAACTACGCCCAGCTTAAGCTGACGCTTCTCCTGTCCGACTACTACCGTAATATCATGGTGGTCGGCGACGACGACCAGAGCATCTACAAGTTCCGCGGCGCGGTCATCGAGAATATACTTACCTTCGACAAGAACTACGCCGACACCAAGGTCATAAAGCTTGAGGAAAACTACCGTTCCACACAGACAATACTTGATGCGGCAAATAAGGTCATATCCAACAACACAGGACGTCTCGGCAAGACCCTGTGGACAAGCGGAGATAAGGGTGACAAGATCACCATAAAGAACCTGCGCACACAGAATGACGAGGCGAGATTCATCTCCGACACCATTACCGCCCGTGTCCGTGACGGCAAGAACAAGTTCCGTGATTTTGCGCTCCTCTACAGAATGAACGCCCTGTCACGAAGCTTCGAGCAGGTATTTGCCAAAAGCGGTATCCCCTACAGAATGCTCGGCGGACTCCGCTTCTTTGACCGTATGGAGGTCAAGGACATCGTGTCCTATCTTCAGGTCATCTGCAATCCCTTTGACGACATCCGCCTTGCGCGTATCGTAAATACTCCAAAGAGAGGTATAGGTGAGAAGTCCTACGGCATCGCCGAGACCCTTGCATATGAGCTTGGATATTCGGTGCTTGAGCTGATGAAGAACGCAAAGCAGTTCACCGCCATATCAAATGCCGCAGGTAACGCCATGCGCGACTTTGCGCTCCTTATGGAGACTCTCCGTGAGGATGCCGAGAGACTTGCAGTATCCGAGCTGATCCGCCGTGTGATCGACGTTTCAGGCTACGGAAAGATGCTCTCCGAGATCAAGGACAAAAACGAGCGAGACGAGCGCCTTGCCAACCTTGACGAGCTTATCTCCGCCGCCGTGCAGTACGAGGAGGGCGCAGACGCACCGAATCTTTTGGAATTCCTTGAGGAAGTTGCCCTCGTTTCAGATATCGACAAATATGATGAGGAAGCGGATGCGGTCGTGCTCATGACGGTACACAGCGCCAAGGGACTTGAGTTCCCCGTGGTATTTCTTCCCGGCATGGAGGAGAATATCTTCCCCAGCTATATGACAGTCATGAATCCCGAGGAGATCGAGGAGGAAAGACGTCTTGCATACGTAGCCATAACGCGAGCAAAGAAGAGTCTGTACATCACCCACGTAAACGACAGAATGATGAACGGCAGAACCCAGTACAATCAGCTCTCCCGCTTTGCCGCAGAGATACCCGAATCTCTTGTGGACCGTGATGAAGGCGACGTAAAGCCCGCATTTGCCCGCACGTCAGTACCCACTCGCGGTATTCCCGACTACTCCGCAGGTAAGCGGAGCACCACTCCGACACATAATATCGGCGTAGGCATTAAGCCCCGGGCAAATAGTGCGGTCAAGGAACACTTCACCGCAGGTGACAGCGTAGTACACCCCGTGTTCGGCGAAGGTGTTATCCTGTCCGTAAAGCCCATGGGCGGCGACGTGCTGTATGAGGTAGTCTTTGAAACAGCCGGCACGAAAAAGCTCATGGCAACCTACGCAAAGCTGAAAAAGATATAAGCCCCTTTTTCCTCGACGTTTTTATATTGCCGCAGGCAACATGAAAGCATTGAATCAGCTCAAAGGGAAAATTAAACAATCCATGAACGGAGGTAACCGTGAAAGAATTTTCAAGCTCTCTCAGAGACAGACTTGCAAAAATGGACCTGACGGTCATCATAACGTCAGTAGCCATGACCCTGCTCAGCGTGCTCGTCCTGTGGGGAGGCATGGATGCCTTCGACGGCGGCAAAACCAAAGTCATGGTCCAGTGCGTTGCCGCTGTCCTCGGAATAATTATAATGGTGGTCATAGCCACCTTCGACTACGACGAGATATGCTCGAAATTCGAGTATGTCTTCTTCGCCCTGTCCGTCAGCTTGCTCCTTCTCGTTATCGTAGTCAATATAGGCTCCTCCGCATCCACCAACCATAACTGGATCAAGATACCCGGTATCCCCTTCAATATCCAGCCGGGCGAGTTTGTAAAGATCACGTATATCATAACCTTCAGCCGCCACGTGGACAGGCTGAAAAGTAAGATCAATAAAATAACCAGCGTGCTCCGCCTTATGGTACACGCCATGATAATCGTCGGACTTATCCTGATCACCGGTGACCTCGGAACGGCTCTCGTGTACCTGTTTGTCACAGCAGCAATCCTGTTCACCGCAGGACTCTCCCTGTGGTACTTTGCCGCCGCGGCAGTCATTATCATCATCGCCGCCCCCTTCCTGTGGGAGAGAATGGCTGAGTACCAGAGACTCCGCATCATGGCAGGCTTTGACCCGAGCATTGACCCGGAGCTGTACGGTTATCAGGCAATAATGAGCAAGAAAGCCATAATCTCCGGAGGCTTCAAGGGCGCAGGTCTCTTCGGCGGCGTGGCTTATACCAAGGTTCCCGCCGCCCATTCGGACTTCCTTTTCTGTGTCCTTGCGGAAAAGCTCGGCTTCATAGGTACGTTTTCATACCTCGCCCTCATGACAGTTCTCATCATCCGCCTGCTTGTGCTGTCCCGCCGCACGAGGAAGGATTACGCATCCTATATCTGCATAGGTGTCGCCGCCATTCTCATTGCCCAGACCCTTGAGAACATCGGTATGTGCCTCGCTATGCTTCCCGTCGTCGGTATCACCCTGCCGTTCTTCTCATACGGCGGCTCGTCCATGCTCACCATGTTCATCTGTATGGGTGTGGTTCAGAGTATTTGTACCCACAACAGGAAATACTACTTCGAAAGAGAACCCTCCAGCGCGAGTATGCTGAACGAAGAACTTTAAAATATATCGCCGCTTAAGCGGCTGAACGGAGTTTTAAATGGAGATTTTTATATCCTTCCTGCTTCTTGCTGTGGGAATCGTGCTTATCGTCAAGGGCGGCGACTTCTTCGTTGATGCGGCTACGTGGATCGCTGAGATCAGCGGTATCCCGAAGCTCATCGTAGGAGCAACCGTCGTCAGCCTTGCAACAACTCTCCCCGAAATGCTCGTTTCCGTTATGGCTGCATTACAGGGAAAGGTGGACATGGCCATCGGCAACGCCGTAGGAAGTGTTACGGCTAACCTCGGACTCATTTTGGCGATAGCACTCATATGTATGCCCGGTGTCGTCAAACGAAGCGACATCGCCATGAAATCGGTAATGATGCTCGTCGCATCAGCGCTCATCGTAGCCTGCGGTGTTACGGGAAGCGTGAATATCGTGTTCTGCGTCGTCCTCCTCGGCATATTCGTATGCTTCATCTTCGAAAACATCCACAGCGCGAAAAAATCTATGGAGAATAAGGAAGATGAAGAGGATTGTATTAATCTCAAGACACGCAGACGTGTCATCATAAACGTGCTGAAGTTCATCTTCGGTACGGCGGGTATCGTCATCGGTGCAGACCTCCTCGTTGATAACGGAAGTGAGATCGCCCGTGCCATCGGTATTTCCGAGCGGATCATAGGCGTTACCCTCGTTGCCGTGGGTACCTCTCTCCCCGAGCTTATCACCACTGTCACCGCCATCGTGAAGAAGCAGTCGGCTCTCTCGGTCGGTAATATACTCGGCGCCAATATCCTCGACCTCACCCTCATCATGCCCATTGCATCCATCATTTCGGGCAAGAGCCTCCCCGTCAGCACTGCGGCAGCCATGATCGACCTGCCCGCCTGCCTCCTCGTGGGCGTAATTGCAGTAGTTCCTCCACTTATATCGTCGAAATTCACAAGGGTGCAGGGAATCCTCCTTCTTACGGTGTACGCCGTATACGTCGCCGTAACCTGCATTTCATAATGCTTATAAAAACTTATTCCCCTCAGGATGTCCTTCCGTCTTAATGAAGAACACACTGAGGGGATCTCTTTTTGTATGCAAGTCGGAAATTACTTCTCAGGCTTCCTTTTCACGAATAACATAACAACACAGCCGAATATCATGATAACTGGGAATACGCACGCCGCAAGGAGTCCCGCACGAAGTGCTTCGCTGTTTGTAGCCGCGTTTGCCGCAAGATAGAGGTCGGATACCTTACCCGTGATCCACGGACCGAGAGAGCAGCCCACGTCTCCTGCAAGGGCGAGGAACGCGAACAGCGCAGGCCCTGACAGCCTGCCGAACTCGGCAGAGGTCATGCTGAGCACACCGGGCCACATGAGTGACACGCCGAAGCCGCAGAAAGCACATCCCGCAAGGGACAGAAGCGGAGCATCAGCGAACACCGTTAAAAGATAGCACAGCGCAGACAGGGAGGAGCATACTATGAGCGCCTTTTTGATGTTTATACTTGAGCCGAGTATTCCGTAAAGGGTACGTCCCGTTCCCATGAATATTGCAAAAAGGCACGGACCGAGAAGGTCGCCCATTACCTTGGTCACACCGAGTCCGCTTTCGGCGAAAAGGGACGCCCACTGTGACATCGCCATTTCCGAAGCACCGCCGCATATCATAAGCACGATTGCAAGGTACATGACGGGGGAGCGAAAGTATGCGCTGAGAGGGGTGGAGACTGCCTCCTTTGAGATAGGCACGAGGGGCACTGCCGCAAAGAAGAATATATTGAATAACGGCACCGCCGCCCAGATCATTGGGATCACGAACCACAGAGCGTCACCGAGGACCTTCAGCAGCACCGTAGTCACAGCCACGACCAGCACAAGACCCCACGAATAGAAGGAGTGGAGCAGACTCATGCTTGACGCCTTGGCTTCACCGGGCAGAGACTCGACGATGGGGCTGATGACTACCTCGGTCATGCCGCCTCCGATGGCGTAAATGACGACTGATATGATAATTCCGTAAAACGGTGGCATTACGTTTGGCAGTATACCAAGCAGAATGAGACCTGCGGCGGAGAAAACGTGCGCCGCCACTGCAGACACTCTGTATCCGATGACATAGGTAAGGCGGATCATCGCCGCATCAACGCCGATCTGGATCACGAAGGTGATAAGCACGAGGCTGCCAAGCTCCGTATAGGACAGACCGAATCTTTCCCCGAAGATAACGAAGAACAGAGTTGCGAGGTTGACGGTAATAGCCTGCGTGATGTATCCGAGATAACACGCGGCAAGGGTTGATTTGTAGTTCTTTTTCATATGTGTAGACCTTTTCTTTTATTTACCTCGGTTTGTACCGTTATTATTATATGCCGAAGGCTTGTGCCGTGCCAAGGCACAAGGTAAGTCATTTAACTGAATACCACGGGAAAGTATACCACCAAAAGATAAAAGTGTCAAGAAGCAACTTGCATAGTACATTATATCACAGGGAATAATACTTTTAAACATTACTTTACGGAAGGCTCCGTCAAGGACATTACGGGACGGACGGCGGGAAAAATGTGTACAGCTATTCAGATCAAACGGGACAGAAGATATTTCGGACGGAATTTTGACTTGAGCATGACCTACGGTGAGAGGATCACCTTCACGCCGAGAGGTTACGTATTCAGATATCTTCACGCCTCACCTGCAGTACCTTCTTTGGCTGTGATCGGGACAGCGGTCGTCTCAGACGGCGTGCCACTATACTTCGATGGCATGAACGAGCACGGCATATGCGCCGCCGCGCTGAATTTTCCCACCTGCGCCGTGTATCACCCAAAGAGAGAGGATAATGTGAACGTCGCCTCATTTGAGGTGATCCCGTATATCCTTACATCGTGCCGAAGCATGATTGATGCACGGAATGTGCTCTCGGGCATAAACGTGACCGCTGACAGCTTTTCTCATGAGCTTTCCGCCTCGCCACTTCACTGGATGATATCCGACGGAGAGGAGTCTCTGGTGCTTGAGTCGGTGGAGGATGGCGTGAAGGTGTACGAATGCAATGGCGGAGTGCTGACAAATCCGCCGGACTACCCGTCACAGCTCAGCCTGCTTGA
>CAYYRY010000089.1:0-7023 GCA_964474245.1 uncultured Ruminococcus sp.
CTGTCCGATAAGACCTGTTGTAAGAATAACGGGAATGAAGAAGATTGCTCTGAATGCTGCACGGCCGAGGATCTTCTGGTTAAGAATGATCGCTACGAACAGTGAGAAGAATACGATACATGGAATATCGATTATAAGCTGTTTCATGCCGGCTACAAGCGCCTGTGTGAATCCGGGATCAACGAACAGTGCGTTGCTGTAGTTCTGAAGACCTACAAAGCTAAGCTCATATCCACCCTCAGTGAGAATTCTGATCTCACTGAAGCTGAATCTGATGGAGTTGATGATTATCGGAAGATAAATGAGAGCAAATCCAAGAATGAAGGGAAGGACAAATATCCAACCTGCTCTTGCTTTCTTTGCATCAAGAGATGCGGGTTTCTTCTTCTTTACGGGGGCTACTTCTTTATTAATTGCTTTATTCATTATTTCGCCCTCCTATCAATCAATTTTAACGAATTTCATTGCTTCAACGGTGTATGTATTGTCACCATCAACAACTGAAACATCGAATGAGTTGTAGTTAAGAATGAACTTAACGCCATTCTCATACTCAACGCTTACTACTGTACCTGTCTGGGTCTTGTACTTTTCTGTAGTACTGAATTCCTTCTTGCCGATCTCATAATCTGCTTCGTAATCGAAGTAATCGGGAGCCTCTTCGCCGAGACGCTCAGCGCGCTTGCAAGCAAGCTCGTATCTCTTATCGAGAGTTGCCTTGAGTTCTTCGTTATAAGCATTAACTTCAGCTTCTTCAAGCTCATCCTGAGCCTTTTCGTCAGCATCGGGAATACGTGTAGCTTTACCGGGATCAACAAAGGAGTGGTTTACGATATACTGATTCTGAAGATCGCCGAGAGCCTCGTTTGCAATGTCGTAATACTTTACTACGTCAGTCTTCCAGATATCGTAAGCTATCGAGTAGTACTGGCTCCAGAACTCATTGGCCTTAAGCTCCTGAGTATTCTGGTAAGAAAGTGTGAAGAACAAGGATGCGCCGTTTTCAATAGCATTAAGGATAGCTTCATCAATGTCACCTTCCATGTTGATAGGTGTACCGGTGAAATCCTTGGACGCATGGAGAACGATACCTGCAAAAGGAACTGTTGCGCTTGCATTAAGGTATTCAGAGGATGTGAGAGATACGTCTGTGATAACGTCTGCATAAGGAATTGCGTATGCGTTACCACCGGATATCATAACATCGTTATCCTTTGAAACGTTAGCAAGGAGGTCAGCAGTAAAGCCCTTGGTATCCTCGCGGTGGTGCGGTTCATCCTCATCGAAGTCAGAGTTAAGATCCGAACCCATTGTTGAAAGCGAAATCGCACCGATGTTGTACTTGCTGTAGTTGTCTGAGAATTCGTTCCAGAAGTAGTCAAATACGGAAGCGGAGATTGCAGCACCGCCTACGGGCTGGAATGCCTGATAACCGGAGTCATATATCTGCTTTCTTGTGTAACGACCGTCAATGGTCTTTACAGCATGCTTCTTAAGGCTTACACCGTCGAAGGAGTCCTGCTTATCAACGTAAGCAAAATCAAATTCGGGATAGATATCAACGTTTTCTCCGGCGTATTCGAGAAGTGACTTAAGTCCGTCATCACCGCCGAGAACGTCCATCCATTTAAGCTTATAAGGAGCTGTAGACTCAAGACCACCGTTAGCGAAACCGGTGAGCTTGTAGTTTACATTTGTAATTTCCTCTTTTGCAAGCTCTTCAGTCATTGTCTGAATGTCACCGAATGTGGTGAGAGGAATATCGATGTTAACAGGGAAGGAAAGTACTCTGTCGGTACCGCCGATTGAACCGAAGGATTCAATGTAGAGAGGAAGATCCTTGTCTACAGTTGTGATCTTCTCAATCGCACCAATATCTGTGAGGTAATCACGGTAAGCAGCTGCCATGCCGAGATAAGTAGGAGAATATGTGTCCTCACCCTTATCTGTGAGCATGATATACTTGATCGTATAGCTCTTTGTGTATCTTCTTGCGGAAGTTACAGTCCATGTTGCACCGTCGCCGGACTCGCCGCCGAGATTGTACTCGTCACTGGGTCTGGGAGTGAAGGTTGCATATACGGAATTGTAAGGATGAAGAGGTCCGCCATGATCGGTCGTGATCGTAGCAAGAGAGTCACCCTCAGTAATGATCGCAAGCATACCGGAGTCAGAGTATATCTTATCTTCGGTTGTTGTCTTATCGATAGGATTGGAGTAATTTGTAGCAGTACCGAATACGGGGTAACGGAACGTCTGAACGTTCTGACCCTCGATCTCGTGGTATGCATAGTCAGCACCATACATCTGACCGGATACGAGATATGTTGTCTCTACGAGATCCTCGTAACGGAAGATAGTACCTGTTCCGTCGGGAAGGAATGTGTAACCGGTATACTGATTGCTACCTGTGCCCATATAGGGGAGAATGGTGATATCCTGAAGCTGGTACATTGTCTCGTCAAAGGAAATACCGTTTGCGGGAAGTGTTACGTCGATAGTACCGTCTTCGCAGATTCTGTATTCAAGAGCCATTGTGAATCTCGGAGGAGACTGGTCAGTGTTCTTGAAGCCTGTCTGCTGGTTATCGAAGTCGAGCTCTTCGTAGGTGTACTTAGGGCAGCACGCCTTTACGAGACGCTCAAGGTTCTTAAGCTCTACTGCAGAAATGTTAGTTTCACATACGTAGATGGGGAACTGCTTACAGATTGGGAATGCCTTTATCATTTCTTTTACGGCACGCTCTGAAAGACCCTTCTTATTGGGGTTCTTGAGTGAGTAGTAGCTAAGAAGCTTGTCAAACTCGAATCTGTAGTTGAAGTCGTCGGGGTCATATGTGGGATCCTTTTCGATCTCTTCAATGAACGCCCTGATAGGCTCAACGATGAGCTCGTTGAAACGCTCAACGCTGATCATACGGGGAGTCAGACGCTGTATAGCAGGCTCACCGATCTGATACTCAACGCGGATACCGTCCTTGATCTCCTTCATAGTGATCTGCTGACGCTCTGCTGCTTCTACGAAGCTGTAGAATGTTTCAAGCTTTCCATTATCAAGGTATGTAAGGATGATCTGGGACATAAGCTGTTCCTTGGTCTTCTGAGAAGCTGAGTTAAAGCTTCCGTTGAGATCATGGGGGTTAGTGAAAAGCATTTCTTCGGTCTTGTTGTTTACGAAAGCAACTTCACCGGTGTATGCTTCGTAGTAGATGGTGATGTCACCAACTGTCTTAACCTCCATCATAGACTCCAGCTTTTCCTGACGGGTCTGGAAAGAACCGTATGCAGGGTTAACTGTACCGTCCTCAAGAAGCTTTTCTGAGCTCAGGAAGTAATCGATTATCGGTTCACCTTCAACGTCAACCTTACCTGCTGACTGAGCTGTTACTACATTTGCTGCCTCAACCGTGTGAGGGAACACTGAAAGGAAACCAAACGCCATTACGCAAGCAAGGACAGTTGATATTATTTTAGTAAATTTCATTATAATACTCCTCCCTACTTACATTCTGAAGCTCAACTCTGTAATAATATCAGAGATGAAGCTGATGATCTGGGTCATAAGTGTTGAGAACAATACGGCAATGAACATGATGAATACCATACCCGCAATAGTAACGATACAAGCGAGAATGTTCTTACCGAGTGTATAGTCGTGTGTTGTCATCATACCGATAACGAGAAGGATGCCAAGCCATACAAACGCAAGACCGTAAAGAAGGCTGAGAATACCTGCCTCATTTGCGAGAAGCACGTTTGAAAGGAGAGTTGTGGGAATCATGAGGATCGGCAGAGGTGTGAGACAGTAGCAGGTTGCGATGAAGATATCGCGCATACTTCCTTCACCCTCGAACAGAGTGGTGATACACCAGTTGGCGATTACCCAGAGGAGAAGCGGTACTACAACTGCTGTGATGTTTCCTACAACGGTAAGCATCTGAGAATCATCGGGATTGTGGATATAACCTGTACCGATGGACTTGTAGAAGAACGCAATGATCGTGAAAAGGAGAAGTACGAGTGCGGACTTCATTGAACCGCGTTTCTCATGCTTAAGATCCCAGAAGCCGTCAAACGGATGGAATATAACATGGAAGGCGTAGAGAACTTCTTCCTTGACAGTCTTACGTCCGATCTTGAGAGTTGCACGGGTATTGACCTTAGCGGCATAGCCCATGAACTTAGTAATAAGAAGGAATGCAACAACTACTACAACGGGAATGATCCAGAAGTAGGAGCTTGCCCATCTTGAACGGACTTCCTTGTATGCTGCGGAGTAATCTTCTGTATTCTTGATCTTCTGGAAGTACTCCATCGCTCCGTCGTAATCACCGTTACGTGCAGCCGCCTTACCGAGCTGGAGGTATGCAAGGCTGTAGTTGATATTACGCTTAAGGATCTCCGTCCAGTCATGCTCTGCAACGTCGAACTTACGGTCAGCGTCATTCTGAAGAGCGTTGATAAGAAGATCACCGTACTGTGTTCTTCTGTAAACAACGATACAGTCGTTTGCGTTGTCAAGAACGAGCATTGTAGAACCCTGATATGCCACTGCAGCGATCTGAGAAACATTACCGATCTGGCTGGTCTGAGTGGAACCCATGTCACCGAAAGCGAACAGGAGGTTACCGTTCTCATCATATGTATAGATCTTGGAACGCTTCTGGTCGATGATAGACCATGTACCGACAGGGCCTACACCAACGTCAACAAGCTTGGAAGCACCGGTGATGGTTGCGTTAGCAGCCATATTAAGTCTTACCTCACCGGAAGGAGCGAAGTCACCGTTACGCTTAAGAACGTCTGCGCCGGACGCATTCAGCTTCTTAATGGGAGATGTCTTGGGATCCTTACTTGTGATCTGTGCCTGAAGTTCACCTTCGTCGATAGCGGAGGTCGTTACGTAAATGAAGTTAGCGCTGTCGATGGTGATGTTATTGAGCTCTTTCGCAAGAACCTGTTCCTGCTGTTCTCTCTGTTCCTTAGTCTGGAAACGTCTCCAGAGGATCTCGAGAGCTGTAAGTGTATCGCTCTGTGCACCGATGAAGCCGAAGAACTCAGCATCGTCGTTAATTACGATAACACCCTGATATGTGGTTGAGGATACGACGAAGATACGTCCGTACTGGTCAACCGCACAAGCGATCGGCTTATAGATCGCGCCTTCCTCAAAGAGGTTTGATTCTGGCTGATCGATAACCTTAACGAATTCACCCTCGCTTGTAAAGAGGACGATTCGGCTGTTGTTTGTATCACAAACGTAAATGTTCTTTTCGTTTACAAAGACACCGGAGGGGCTTGCAAGTCTGTCGGGAACACCCCAGTCATTTACGAAGGTCTCGATAATGTAATCGAGTTTATAGTATCTTGTAAGAACGAGAATTCTGTTATTTGCTGTATCAGCAATGTATACCTTTTCATCGGGACCGACGAAAAGATCACGCGCACCGTCAAAGGGAAGCTCTCCGAGACCGATGTAATCGGAATCAACGTTCATATCGGGAACGTATGCGTTGGGAGAGTTGAGAAGATCACCCTCGGGGGAGTATGTGTAAGTCTTATAGGGAGCTGCTGCTCCTACTGCGGACGGCAGGATCATTAACAGCATGAGGCCTATAACAAGCAAGTTTATAAACTTTTTCATTTTGACCTCCTTAATCCTTCATACCGCTGGATCCCATTGTTTCAATGATATTACTCTGTGAAACTATGAAGATGATGATCGGTACGATCATAATAAATACTGGACCTGCTGCTGCAACACCGGTACGTGTTACACCGACTGAAGTGATCTGGCCGATAGCATAGTTGATGGTCTTGAGCTGCTCAGAGTAGATGTAAGTGGAGCTACCCATCTGCCAATAGCCCTGGAAACTTGTCATGATAAGTGTCAGCCAAGCGGGCTTAACCATAGGCATCGCGATGGACCAGAAGATCCTGAACTCCTTGGCACCGTCAAGTCTTGCGGACTCAAGAATAGCTGTGGTTACGTTGGTATCCATAAACTGTTTCATGAGGTAAAGACCGGTAGGACCTGCGATAACGGGGAGAAGGAGTGCCCAATATGTATCCATGATACCCATCTTTGCGATGATGATATATGTGATCTCACCACCGATAGCAGCACCGATCATAAGGGACTTCTGAATTACCTGGAAACAGAATTCTCTTCCGGGGAATTCGATCTTAGCGATCGCATAAGCTGCGAGGGAAGAAAGAATAAGGTTTCCGAATACACCGGCAACAGTAATAAACACTGTGTTGAAAATGTATCTTGAGAAGGGAACCCATGAGAAGTTCATGAGATAGAAGAGATTCTTGAAGTTTTCAAGTGTAGGTCTGATGGGAAGGAATCTCGGAGGGAAGATGAAGAGCTCTGTAAGAGGCTTCAGCGACTGAGAGATCGTATAAACGAGAGGGAGCACCATAAAGAAACCCATAATGGCGAGTACTACGGTAATAGCTCCGTCTCCTCCCTTGGAACGGTTAAGGACAACTTTATGATTTCTTGTTCTTAGTTTTTTCATTTTACTGTCCCACCTTCGCAAGTAATTTATTGATCAGGATGTTTGCGCCGAATACTATAAGGAACATCAAGAAGCTGAGTGCTGCTGCATAACCCATCTCCCAACGTACACCACCGTACTCACTCATGTGGTGAGCTACAGTATATCCGACGTAGTCAGTGGGAGGGTTACCGCAGAGAGCAGTAACGATACCACCGAAGTTGAATGATCCTGTGATGGACATAACCGCCGCGAACATAAGCTGAGGCTTCATGCTGGGAAGTGTGATGTACCATACTTCCTGCCAACGGTTTGTTACACCGTCGATAGCACCTGCCTCATAGAGGCTGCGGTCAATACCCTGAAGTCCGGCGATGTTGGAAAGGAAGCCCATACCGAGTGAACCCCAGAGCGCAACCATGATACAGATCGGCATGATGTAGCTTGCCGTTGTCAGCCACTGGACGGGGGCGTCAATAAGATTAAGCTGCATCAGCCAACCATTGAGCCAACCGTAA
>CAYYRY010000090.1:0-1517 GCA_964474245.1 uncultured Ruminococcus sp.
TTCTCCACGGAAACTATATCACCCTTACGAACCTCGCTCCACGTGATATAGACCGGATTATTGAGATGCACATCTCTCCGGTTAACGTATCCGTGCATACGACCAATCCCGAGCTTCGCGTTAAGATGATGAAAAACAAGCGTTCAGGTGAGGTGCTGTCCTATCTTCGCACTTTGGCGGATGCGGGTATCAAGCTGAGAGGACAGATAGTTCTTTGTAAAGGTGTAAATGACGGCGAGGAGCTTGACAGGTCACTGAAAGACCTTACGGAATATTATCCCGCCCTTGACAGCGTGTCTGTTGTACCCGCCGGCCTTACCGGATACCGTGACGGTCTGTATCCACTTGAAGCATTTACCCCCGAAGAATGTGTGGCTGTAATTAATCAGGTGACTGCCTTCGGTGACGAATGTGTGAAGCGTTTCGGTGAGAGAATTTTCTACGTATCCGATGAATTTTATGTCAAAGGAGGCGTTCCTCTCCCTGACTTTGAATTCTGGGGTGAATTTACTCAGATAGAAAACGGTGTCGGAATGCTGTCTTCCTTTGAGCATGAGTTCATGATGATGCTTGATACGTTATCCGATGAGGAACGTGGGATAAAACGAAGCGTATCCGTGGCAACGGGTGAGGCATCCTATGGAATGATGAGATCCGTTATTTCGGAGCTTGAAAAGGCAGTTCCCGGGCTTGACGTTAAGCTTTATCCTGTGAAGAACGGTTTCTTCGGCGGACAGGTTACCGTGACGGGCCTTCTGACGGGACGGGATTTTGAAAGAGAGCTTGCGGACAAGCCTCTCGGAGATGAACTGTTCCTGTCGAGAACAACTTTAAGAGCCGAAGGGGATCTGTTTCTGTGCGGAATGACACCGGACGAGCTTTCCGAAAAGCTTGGTGTTTCCGTGTGCTTCGTGGAAAACGACGGCGGAGAGTTCTTGCTGAAGCTGCTCGGACTTGAATGATATTTTGAGTAATTTGAAAAAGCTTGATCACCAATAACAGATCAACTTAATAAACAACTGTATAAATTTAGAAAACAACGTGCCGCCGAAGCGGCAGAACGGAGGCAATATATGGCAAAGCCGGTGCTTGCGATAGTCGGCAGACCTAATGTCGGCAAGAGTACACTTTTTAATAAACTTATTGGCGAGAGACGTGCCATCGTCGAGGATATACCCGGTATTACCCGTGACCGTATATACGGCGAGACAGAATGGAGAGGTAAGAAGCTTATAGTTATTGATACAGGCGGAATCGAGCCTCAGACGGACGATCTTATCCTTTCAAAAATGCGAGAGCAGGCTCAGATCGCCATTGATACTGCAGACGTTATCCTTTTCGTGTGCGATATCCGCACGGGACTCCTCGCAGATGATATGGACATTGCATTGATGCTGAAGAAAAGCGGCAAGCCGGTTATCCCTTGCATCAACAAGTCTGACAGGATCGGTAACGTTGCACCTGAATTTTACGAGTTTTATTCTCTCGGATTTGATCAGGAGCAGGGCGCACTTTTT
>CAYYRY010000090.1:1527-7001 GCA_964474245.1 uncultured Ruminococcus sp.
CTCTCCACGGAAGCGGAAGCGGTGACGTGCTTGATGCCGCCATGGCTTGTATCCCCGATTTTGACAGCGAGGAAGATGATAACGACGTTATAAATGTTGCTGTTATCGGTAAGCCCAATGCGGGAAAATCTTCTCTTATCAATAAGATACTCGGAGAAGACAGACTTATCGTGTCAAACATTGCAGGCACTACCCGTGATGCCATTGATACCTACGTTGAGAACGAATACGGAAAGTATAAGTTCATCGACACCGCAGGCATCAGACGTCAGAGCAGGGTGGACGACAGAGTGGAGAAGTACAGCGTTCTGAGAGCCAAGATGGCTATCGAGCGAGCTGACGTCTGCATCATAATGATCGACGCAAACGAGGGCTGTACCGAGCAGGACGAGAAGATCGCAGGTCTCGCTCATGAGGCAGGTAAGGCGTCCATCATCTGTGTGAATAAGTGGGATACTATAGACAAGGATAACGCTACCACAAATCAGTTCACCAAAGACGTATATAATTCCCTAAGCTATATGACATATGCGCCTCTGCTGTTTATTTCCGCAAAGACAGGTCAGCGCGTGGACAAGCTTTTCGAGCACATCAATTACGTCCGTAACCAGTCCACCATGCGTGTGTCCACCGGTATGCTCAACGACGTGCTTGCGGATGCGGTGGCACGCGTTCAGCCTCCGTCCGACAAGGGCAGAAGACTCAAGATTTACTACATGACACAGAATTCCGTAACGCCTCCCACCTTTGTTATGTTCTGTAATAAAGCGGAGCTGTTCCACTTCTCATACCAGAGATATATTGAGAACTGCCTCAGAACCACGTTTGGCTTCAAGGGTACTCCCATCCGTCTCGTTATCCGTCAGAAGGGCGATAATGAGAACGACTGACGTTAGTCCTCTTTAAGAAAGGAACGGTTATACTAATGAATTTCTATACTTTTTGGAATCTCGGTATACTTCTTAGAAATACCTCCGAGCAGCGTTCTGTACCAGAGCTTGCGCTGATAATCGCAGGCGTTGTCTTCACCATAGCGATTGGGTATCTTCTCGGAAGCATCAATCTTTCCATCATTATTTCTTCAAGGTTCTATCACGACGATATCAGACATCACGGTAGCGGTAACGCAGGCATGACAAACGTGATGAGGACCTACGGCAAGAAGATGGCTGTCATAACCTTTTTGGGTGACTTTTTGAAGGCCGTGGTAGCTTCTCTCATCGGCAGAGTGCTTCTCGGATATCTCGGCGCGTATATTGCAGGTCTGTTCTGCTTCCTCGGACATATCTTCCCCTGCTTTTATAAGTTCAAGGGAGGAAAGGGTGTAGTTACTGCCGCCGCTATGGTGCTTATGACAAGCCCTACCGTGTTCTTGATACTCATTACGTTATTTATACTTATCGTTGTTTTAACCAGATTCATTTCTCTCGGCAGCGTTGTGGCACTACTTGCATATCCCATCGTTCTTGACCGCTTTGCCGGCGGTGAAGGCAGGGGAGGCTTCGGTGTAATAATCGCCCTTATAATGGGTTTCATCTGTGCTTTTGCTCACAGAGAGAACATCAAGCGCATCATAAAGGGTGAAGAGAATAAGTTCACGTTTAAGGTTAAGGACAAGAAGACAGTTGATGAAGCCGCAGAGGACGGAGAAGATTCTGAAGAAAACTGATTATGACTGAAAAAATCACGAAATTTGCAGAGCTGTGTGAGAACTCCCTGAAATGCGGTGCTGTCAAAAATATCGTATTTCACTCGCCTGCCGATAAATCGTCTGAACGTCTCAAGGTAAAGGGAACGCCCAAAATGCTTGGGGGTGAAGTACATCTTCAGCTTGAAGCGTTTCTGACCGAGGGCAGGGTTACTCACGAAAACATACTTCAAAGCGGAGTGTCAACTGCTGTCGCTTCGCTTATGAATGAATTTAAAAAGGCAGACCTCACCTGTGAGGCAGGAAACGCGTCTCTCATGATATCCAAAAAAGGCGACCGTGCAACTCTCCTGACCCACGGTGACCTTAAAATTGAAGCCGTGAATAAAGTAAGTATCGACGGTAACGACAGACGAAAAAAGCGCATCCTTAACGGAGACGAAAAATTTCTCACCCACCTCGGAATATCCGACGAAAGGGGAAGAGTCAGAGATAAGATGCAGTCGAAGTTCCGCCAGATAAACCGCTTTTGCGAGTACATTTCCGAGGCTATGGCAAAGCTCCCCGAGGATGGCACCGTATACGTTGCAGACCTTTGCTGCGGAAAGAGCTACCTCAGCTTTGCGGCATATTATACGGTGAGATACGTCTTCGGCAGAGAGTGCGTAATGTACTGTGTTGACCTGAAGAAGAGTGTTATAGAGTACTGTGCGGAGATAGCTGAAAAATGCGCCTTTGACGGCATGAAGTTTTATGCAATGGATATTAACGCATTTATTCCCGAATGTGCTCCGCATATGGTAATATCGCTTCACGCCTGCGACACTGCAACGGACGTCGTCCTTGATGCGGCGATCCGCACGGGAGCGAAGGTCATCCTATCAACACCATGCTGTCATCATGAGCTCAGCGAGAATCTCAACTGCCCCACTCTTGATTTTATCGGCAAGCGTCCCATACTCAGGCAAAAGCTTTGCTCAGCCGCAACGGATGCCCTCAGACTGCTGCGCCTTGAAGCAGCAGGATACGAGACCGATGCCACAGAGCTCATTGACCCCGAAGACACACCAAAAAACGTTATGCTTCGCGGATATCTCAAAAAGAATCCCACGGAAAAGAAGCTGAAGTCTGCCCTTGAGGAGTACGCTTCAACCTACAGATTCCTCTACGGATGTGACCCATCACCCATACCTAATAAATAATAACAGCCGCAAGCCGGCGGATTGGAGACTATAATGGACACAAAGCTTTTACTTGAACAGATCGGAAGAACCGATATTCCCGCATCTGAGCGTCTTGAAGCGCTTCGTGGTATCAAGAACGCCATCGACTCAGGCGAGATCACCCGTGAGGGTGACGGATCCTGGGTAAACAACCATATTCACACCTGTTATTCCTTCTCTCCCTATACCCCCGCCTCCGCAGTATTCTATGCGTGGAAGGCAGGTCTCGGTACCGCAGGTATCATGGATCACGACAGCGTAGGCGGTATAAAGGAGTTTATCGAAGCGGGTGCCATTATGGAGATGCCCGTTACCTGCGGCTTTGAGTGCCGTGTAAACGTTGAGGGTACTGCTCTTGAGGGCAGACGTATCAACAATCCCGACCAGAAATCCTGCGCTTACCTTGCAATGCACGGTATCCCCCACCAGAGCGTCGACGCGGCGGCTGAAGTTCTTGCAGGTATCCGCGAGAAGAGAAACGCACGTAACCGCAAGATGTGCGAGAGAATAACGGAGCTTGTATCTCCCTACGGCATCACTCTTGATTTTGACCGCGACGTATATCCCATTTCCATGGCTCACGAGGGTGGAAGCATCACAGAGCGTCATATTCTCTTTGCTCTCACAAAGAAGATCACAGCAAGATATCCCGACAGAGCAGAGGCGTGCGATTTCATCGAGAAGATGACTTCACCCCTTGGCGCTACCCGTGACAAGCTCATGAGCGCACCCGACAATTTCTACGAATACGACATTCTCGGCGTTCTTAAGGGACACATGGTTGAGAAGTTCTATATCCCCGCAACAGATGAGCTTATGCATATCTCAGAGTTTACCGCACTTGCAAAGAAGCTCGGTGCAATTTCCGCATATGCTTATCTCGGTGACGTTGGAGAGAGCCCCACGGGTGACAAGAAGGCACAGAAGTTTGAGGATGAATACATCGGCGAGCTTTTTGAGACTCTTAAGGAGCAGGGCTTCTCTGCAGTTACCTATATGCCCTCACGTAATACCGCAGAACAGCTTGCAGATATCATGCGCCGCTGTGACGAGGGTGGACTTTTCCAGATCAGCGGCGAGGACATCAACTCTCCCCGTCAGTCCTTTATCTGTAAGGCTCTTGCTGACCCCAAGTATGCACATCTCAACGTAGCTACCTATGCTCTCATCGGTCATGAAATGTCAGCTACCGAATGCATCTGCAAGTCCATGTTCTCAGACAAGACAGCAAGTGAGATGCCCTCCCTTTCCGACAGAGTAGCGCATTTCTCACGCCTTGGCGGACTCAAGTAATAAATAATTAAAGCCGCTTTGACGGCAGAATGGAGATAAATAAAATGACTAACTTAGAGACTCTCGTAAGTTTTTCCCGCAGATACGGTGCTGACGAAAACTTCGTCCTCGCAGGCGGCGGAAATACATCCTGCAAGGATGACGTAAATCTTTACATAAAGGGAAGCGGCACGTCTCTCGCTCAGATGACCGAGGATAAGTTCGTTAAGATGAACCGTGCGGCCCTCGCTGAAATATGGAATAAGACATATTCCGAAGTAACCGCTGACCGAGAGGCTGAGGTGCTTGCTGACCTTATGCTCGCACGCGAGCCCGGTGAAAGTGCAAAGAGACCCTCCGTTGAGACTCTTCTTCACGACCTCTTCCCCCAGAAGTTCGTTCTTCACGTACATCCCGCAAGCGTAAACGGCCTCACCTGCTCACAAAACGCAAAGGCGGCGGCACTTGAACTTTTCCCCGAATCCGTTTGGGTAGACGAGTCCGAACCCGGATACGTTCTTGCAGCTCTTTGCCGCGGTGAGCTTTCCGCATATGCAGAGAAGATGGGCAAGGCGGCAAACCTCGTATTCCTCCAGAATCATGGCGTATTCTTTGCCGCTGACAGCGAATCTGAGCTTGATGCCCTTGTAGCTGACGTTATGGCAAAGATCGACGCTCAGATCACGACCCGTCCCGATTTCTCCGACGTTGATGTATGCCTCGACACCGCTGCTGAGATCGCTCCCGCCATTCGTATGCTGTACGATGCAAACGGCATGGCAAAGGTAAAGTTTGAGGCAACAAAGACGGTTCTCGACTTTGCCGCATCTGCTGAGGCATTTGCTCCTCTCACAGAGCCCCTCTCTCCTGATCATATCGTTTACTGCAAGGCAGAGCCTCTCTTCGTTGAGTATGACGGAATTGACTCCCTTAAGGTTGCATTTGATGCATTCGTTGAGCGCCGTGGCTTCAAACCCAAGGTTATCTTCGTAAAGGGTATCGGTATGTTCACCGTAGGTGCAACAGTTAAGGAAGCGGCTACTGCTGCGGCTGTATGGCGTGATGCTATGAAGATCACCGTATTTGCTGAGAGCTTCGGCGGTGTTTCACACATGAAGCCTGCTCTCGCGGACTTCATCGTAAACTGGGAGGTTGAAAGCTACCGTTCAAAGGTAAGCCTTGCAGGCGGTGCTGCTAAGCCTCTTTCCGGAAAGATCGCAGTTGTAACGGGAAGCGCACAGGGCTTCGGTGAGGGTATCGCACGCCACCTTGCTATGGAGGGCGCCGCTGTCGTTATTGCTGATATGAACGCAGAGGGTGCCGCTAAGACC
>CAYYRY010000091.1:0-5453 GCA_964474245.1 uncultured Ruminococcus sp.
CGGTATTGCAGTTCTAATAATGTGTTTATATCCTCTGATTTTATCTCTTTACGGCGAAGTCAACATAGCGTCTTCTTACAGCGCATTATTTGCATTCTTCCTTCTCGGATGTGTTCTTATAGCCATAGGAATGTTTATCTCCAGCCTGACCGAAAGCGTTGTTCTCTCCGCGGTTATAACCCTTGGTGCATTTATTCTTCTTTATTTGCTTGAAGCTCTAGCCCTTCTCATACCTACTACTGCGATCGTTTCTCTGATATGTTTTATCGCAGTTGCGGTTATCATCGGTGTGATAGTTTACTTAGTGATTAAAAGCTATGTTATATCGATATGTACCTCTGCCGTTCTTTCAGCAGCTTCTGTTATCGTGTATATTATTAACAGCGAACTTTTCTATAATCTGTTTCCAACGGTGATAAAGTCTCTCGCGGTTTTTGACAGGATCAATCCGTTTGTATCATACGATATCTTTGACATCAGTGCCATTGTATATTTCCTTAGTGCAATTTGTCTTTTTGTCTATTTCACAATTCGTTCAATGGACAAAAAGCGTTGGTCATGAGACGTGAGATGATTAGAAAGGAATGGTCATATTTATGAAAAAAGATAATAAAAGATCCTTCAGCATCAAACGTCTGAAGATAGGTGCTTACGGAATTGCTGTTACCGCTGTTGTTATAGCTCTGGTCGTTCTGATAAATCTTTTGGTATCGTCTTTGCCGACTACTATAACCCATATTCACACCGGTATCGTTGACTTTTATGATGTAGGAGAAGAATCCCTCAAGATACTCGAAAACGTTAATGAAGACGTAACTATGTATCACGTTGTCGAAAGCGGTGCGGAGGACCCTCTGATCTCTGAGCTTTTATCAAGATATGAAGCTGTGTGCTCGAAGATCAAGGTTAAGCTCATTGACCCCGTTGAGAATCCGGCTTTTGTGAAGAAGTATACCGATGCCGCTGTGTCTCAGAACAGCGTTATCGTTGAAAGCTCTAAGAGGTCAAAGGTTATCGAGTATTCAACGGACATATACTCAACAGTATATGCTTCTGCTGAAGATGAATATTATGCTATGCTCGGTTATTCAGTTGAAAGTCAGACATATTTCAACGGAGAGCTTCAGTTTACCTCGGCAATAGATTATGTTATTAAGGATGAGCTACCAAAAATCTACGTGCTCAAGGGACACGGCGAAGCAGCTCTTGACGAGGTTTATGCAGAATATGTCGCTAACGAGAACGTATCATGCGAAGACATTAATCTGCTTACTGCGGAAAACATTCCCGACGATTCTCAGGCGCTTCTCATTTCTCTGCCTGCCAGTGACATTTCAGATGATGAGCTTGAAAAGATCACCACGTTTATGAATCGAGGCGGAGACGTTATACTCATAACTGATTTCCGTGCATATTCTGCGGATAAAATGCCCAATCTGACAGCACTGGCAGCCAAGGCAGGACTTAAGGCTGAAGATGGAATTGTTGTTGAAAATGATGCAAATTCTTACTACATGGCTCAGTACATTCTTGTGCCCGATATTGCCAAAGCAGATATTACATCCGGCATGAGCGATACTTCTGTTAATACGCTGTTTAACGGTGCCCAGGGAATATATCCAACAGATGATACAAAAGCAACCGTGACCCCTATTCTCACAACTTCAGAAAAAGCTGAAATCATGAACGTTGATGAGAAAGGTGAACTGGTTAAAAAAGAAGACTTCAAAACCGGAGAGGCTATCAGTATTGCTTCAATTGCAGAAACTGCCGTAACCGACGGAGACCTCGACGGCGTATCAAGCTTTGTCTGGTATTCTTCAGCATCTATTGTAGACAGCTCCATGATGAATTATGTACGCGAAGGTAACATTAACCTGTTTACTTCTACGCTCAACTATTTCTGCGGTGGCGAGACATCTATCTCGATTCTCGGTAAGACATGGACAATTGATGCACTTGTGCTCACGGACGGTCAGCGTACTTTCTGGATGAGCTTTTTGACAATTGTGATCCCGGTAGCGATCCTCGGCGCAGGATTTGCGGTATGGTTTATCCGCAGAAAGAAATGATTTGAGGTATAAGTCATGAAGAAACGAAAGAAGAATAAAGCTTTGCCTTTGGTAATTCTGATCACGCTGTTATTTGTCGTAATAGCTGCATATGTTCTCGTTGTAAATCTTACCTCAAATGATGCTGAAAGCGCTGAGACCGGTGATGTGGGTATATCTCTTACCGCTTTTTCTGCCGATAAGATAGCTGCACTTGAATATACAGTTGATAAAGATGCTGTTTCTTTGGAGTTTGACGGTGGTGTATGGAAGGTAAAGGGAGACGATAAATTCCCTCTTGATCAGACAGCAGTCGCGAAGATGACAAGTGCAATAGCTGAACTGACCGCAAAGCGCACCGTAAACAGCGGTGAGCTTGCTGATTTCGGTCTTGATGAGGCAGGCATTGTGATCACGGTAACGCTCAACGATGGAAGTAAAGTGTCTTTCTCCATCGGAGACAAGAATTCCTTCAACAACCTCACTTATCTTCTCAAGGGTGAATCCGTATATATGTTTAATGATACCCTCAGCGAACCTTTTGGTTTGACTCTTGATGAACTGATGCTTATTGAAGACGCAATACCGGACGGAATTACCGCCGACAGTGTTATTTCACTGACTGTGAAAAATGCGGCAGGCGACTCCGCTGTCTATGACGGTACTTGCGATGATTTGGGCAGCTTTATAACGAAGCTCAAGAGTAATTTCAAGTTTACCTCACCTGCAGCTTACGGACTTACCGAAGACGAGATCGGCACATACGGTATCAACGATAGTGGTGCTTCTGTCATTATCAAATATAAAATGAATCCTTCAGTTAGCACCGGCGAGGCTTCTGCCGATTCCGTAGAAGCTACCTTTACGATATATTGCGGAGACAAAGACGGTGATGAGTGTTACTACACCCTAAAGGGCAGCGATATGGTGTATCAAGTCAAAAAAGAAGACTTGAAAGCTCTTTTTGACTATTTGATCTATGAGTATTCCGAAAACAAGACTGCTGACGAAACTGAATAATTAATGCTTGAAGAAAAACATACCGTGGCCTTGCGGTATGTTTTTCTGTTTCTTATAATATAGTTATACTAAATAATACAAACGTATATAATTGAGTCCGGAAAGGTCGAAAACATGAGACTTACTACCTGTGAACTTCGCGAAAAATTCGTTATTAACGTGTGTAACGGTCAAAACCTTGGAAGAGCGTGTGAACTTGAGATAGATACCGATTGCGGAAGAGTAACTGCGATAATTGCATATCCTGAAAGTATCAGCTTTTTTAACTTCAGAAAAAACAGTATTAGAATACCGTGGGATAAGATAAATTCGATAGGTAAGGATACTGTAATTGTTGAACTTCCGGTAAATCTATGCTCTGATTCCGGGAGGGATGACAATAACTGCAGCTGTAAGACTGAAAAGGGTAAGAAACGTATTCCTTGGCCTTTTTTAAAATAATACCGTAGACAACTTGTTGACAAAATCGCATATGTTACGTATAATAGATGTACATCAACGAAAGGAAGTATAAAAAATGAAAAAGATAATTACGTTACTTGTAGCGCTGTGCCTTATACTAAACTCAGCAGTGCTGGTAAATGCGGCTGATAAAGTCATATTTGCAGATATGAAAAGCAGTCATTACGCTTTAGAGGCTGCTACCGGTTGTTACAAGCACGGCCTTGTAAATACTTCAACTGACGGAAATTATCATCCATCACATCATGTGACTACCGCTGATATTTGTGATATACTGTACAGGTTCTGTATAATATCAGGTGATACTGAGAGGGGTGATTCTTCGCATATTCCCGAGCTTCAGAACAAGGACGATGTAGTATATGGGGCTTGGTATTATGAAGCACTTGTATGGGCTGTCAAGGAATGTATAGTTACGCCCGAGTCTGAAGATCACTTCGGCACCTTCTCGAGTTACGATCATTGTTCGATCCTGAATTTTCTTAACAAAGCATTAAACTCTGCAAATATAGAGCTCAAATACGTCCGTGACGTAACAGTAGAAATTCGAATTAATAAAGATGATTTTACAATTTCTGAAGAAGACAAAGCACTTATAAATCATTTTGCCAAAGCGGGAATAATCGCACCAAATAATATATTTTTCCCTGATGGTACTTTCTCAAAAGGATCTATGGCAATCGTATTTAATAATCTGATCAAGGCAGTTCCGCCGTCTGAAACTATTGACAGACCTGCGAAGTATGACGAGATAAACGGACACAAAAACAAGCACTTTGACGGCATATCACCTACGTGTACCGAATACGGAATCATGGAATACGAGGGATGTACCACGTGTGATTACACTGACCGACGTATTACTTACATTAATCCAAAAAATCACAGAAATTTAGACGTCAAGTTTATCGAAAAATTTGAAACGAGGACTGAACCCGGAATCAGATATGGTATTTGTTCGGTTTGCGGTGAGCTGAACGACAGACAGGAGTTTTATCACGATATCTACTATATGGACGTTGATCCGAACAAGTGGTATTATCTCCCCATAAAGTACGTCGATCTGTTTTCACTAATGAACGGCGTAAGTGAGTTTACATTCTCACCGGATACCGATATGTCGCGAGCAATGCTTGTTACCGTTCTGTACCGTCTGGCAGGTTCACAGGTCGTCAGCGGATCGACTCCATTTACAGATCTCAGCAGTACGCATAACTGGTATCGCGGCGCCGTGCTGTGGGCATATCAGAACGATATAGTGAAGGGAACAAGCGAAACTACCTTCTCGCCGGATGCTACGGTGACCCGTGAACAGCTTGCAACCATCCTGTACCGATTTACTGAAAAGCTTGGACTTGAGGTAACATCCAACGCGGATATAACAAGTTTCCCGGACAGTTCCAAGGTAAGTGCCTGGGCAAGAGAAGCTGTGGCTTGGGCATACGGAGAGGGAATAGTGACGGGTGCTTTGGTTGACGGTGAAGTGTGTCTTGAACCTCTTGCCGGTGCAAGCCGCGCTCAGGTTGCAACCGTACTTATGAGATACTGCGAGAGATGATTTGCAGATATTTGTTAACTGAATAAGTTTAAAATACCGGGAGTGAAAATTCCCGGTATTCTTTTGGTTATTACAGAAATATCGTTGTGTGTTTTTTTGCAAGAAAAATTTTTGAGTTATTGACATTTATTCACCACTGTGTTATAATGAGCTTGCCACACAAATTAATATTTCGTACAGTACCGTTTCTGTAAAAGTTTGCGATTTTACCTATTGGTAAAAAATGCAGGCTCTTTTTCGCATACTTTTATCAGAGTCGGTCTTGTTAATTGATCTTTTGTTAATAAGTCTATACTGCAAAGTACGGAATTTGTGTGGCAGCAAAGCGAGCCATGCGTTTTTTCGGTGCGTGGCTTCGGCTG
>CAYYRY010000091.1:5463-6992 GCA_964474245.1 uncultured Ruminococcus sp.
AAGTATGTCATCCGTGGAAACGGACATGTACGCTAAAGGAGGACATCATGAAATCAGCATTTACCAAAGTCATGCTTGTACTGATAACTGTTATATCTCTTGTAACAGCTTTGACAATTACGATCAGTGCGGCACACCCGTTCACAGACGTGCCTAAATGGGCTAACGTATACGTTGATAAAGTATACGAAGAGGGTATAGTGAACGGAACTGATTCAGCGGGAACGATCTTTAGTCCCAATGGATCATTTACAAGAGAACAGCTTGTAGTCACCCTTTACAGAATGTCCGGTTCGGACGTAACCGGCACTTATGACACTCTTGCGCGTACCTTTGAGGATGCGGCAAGTGTCAGTAAATGGGCGGTCAATGCCGTTGAGTGGGCTGTAAAAGAGCAAATTACCGAAGGAATAAAGCAGAACGGTAAGCTTTATTTCAATCCTAAAGCGGACGTAACACGTCAGGAGGCAGCTAAGTTTTTCATTACTTACGTTGATTATATGAAGCTTGAAGCTCCGACAGACAACGTTGCAGAGCTGCAGGATATGAGCACCATCAGCAAATGGGCGCTTCCGTATGTGGAACGCTGTATCGCTGCAGGCATCATAAACGGAGACGGTAACGGAAACTTTGATCCCAAGGGTGAAACGACCCGTGCAGCCGCAGCAAAAATGCTTGCTTGTCTGCCTGCGCCCGGCACTCATTACGTAGACAAGGTTGATGCCGTTGCTCCCACCTGCGAGGAAACGGGAATTGTCGAACATTGGCTTTGCCGTAACTGCGGCAAGACCTTTGCCGACGAATCATACACCACCGAGCTTACCGATACCGTAGCACCTGCAACGGGTCATACCGAGGTAATTGACGCTGCAGCTGCACCTAAGTGCGAGGACACCGGTCTTACCGAAGGTAAGCATTGTAGTGTTTGTGAGAAGGTTATCACTGCTCATGAGACCGGTCCTGCGACCGGTCATACCGAGGTACTTGACGCTGCAGCTGCACCTAAGTGCGAGGACACCGGTCTTACCGAAGGTAAGTCTTGTAGCGTTTGTGAGAAGGTTATCACTGCTCAGGAGACCGTTCCTGCAACCGGTCATACCGAAGTTATCGACGCTGCAGTTGCACCTAAGTGCGAGGAAACGGGACTTACCGAGGGTAAGCATTGTGGTGTTTGTGAGAAGGTTATCACTGCTCAGGAGGTCGTTCCTGTGACGGGACATACTCTTACAGCAACAGAAGCCAAAGAGCCTACCTTTGACGAAAAGGGAAATATAGCTTACTGGTATTGCAATTCATGTAAGAAGTACTACAGCGATGCTGAAGCTGAGAACGAGATAACAAAAGCTAACACTGAAATCGATATTATTCCCAGTTATACCATTGCGTTTATTGACAGTAAGCACGACCCAATAGTACGCAGAGTAAGATTCTCACAAAGTGAAGACCTTCTCCTCAAAGATTATAAGCCTTCCGAGGTCATAGGTTACAAGTTTGACGGATGGTATACTACTGAAACGTTTGAAGACGGT
>CAYYRY010000092.1:0-6847 GCA_964474245.1 uncultured Ruminococcus sp.
AAGCGCAGAAGGTTATGGGCGAGCTTCTTGACGACCTTCTCGGCCGTGAGAACTACACCATCGGTATCGACGAGGCTGCCTTCTACGGTCCTAAGCTCGATATCCAGTGCAAGAACGTATTCGGCAAGGAGGACACCATCGTTACCATCCAGATCGATATGCTTCTTGCCAAGAAGTTCGGCATGGAATACGTTGACAGCGACAACACCATGACAACTCCCTACATTATTCACAGAACCTCTATGGGATGCTACGAGAGAACCCTTGCACTTCTCCTTGAGAAATATGCAGGTGCACTCCCATTGTGGCTCTCTCCCAACCAGGTAACCGTCATCCCCGTATCCCTTGCATTCAACGACTATGCGGAAAAGGTTAAGAATGCACTTACAGCTATCGGCGTACGTGCAGAGGCTGAGCTGGGTACGGACACCATGAAGTACAAGATCAGAGAAGCCCAGCTTGACAAGACTCCCTACATCGTTATCGTAGGCGAAAACGAGATGAACAACGAATCCGTTTCCGTCAGAGCGAGAGTGGAGGGCGAAGGCGGAGTTATGTCCCTTGAAGACTTCAAGGCTAAGCTTCTCCGTGAGATCGCAGAAAAGAAGAGATAATTTGCTTTGTGACAACGGCACGGCAGAGACTTTTACGGTCTCTTCCGTGTCTTTTGTTAAAAATCGCCATAAAAGTTCTTGAAATCGTAACAACTTAGTGATATACTTGACATGGCTATATATACAGATGAAACGGAGGTATTACCTATGTCTATGATAGAAAAAATGCTAAAAATACATCCAAAGGAGGTAACTACTGACAGATTTGTGATCGATCTCAATATGCCTGCGGATTATCCGGCAATCGAGGCTCCGGTTACCGAAGAGGGCGGAGTCAGAGAGATTCTTTAAGTCTGTTGCAGAGCTTCCGAATGAGGTCACCGTAGTTCATCCGTTCAATCCCAACGGATTCCCCGAAGCTGAAGCAAAGACACTGTACGTGTCTCCCTCGGGATGTGACAGTGGTGACGGTACAAAGTCTGCACCGCTTACACTTCAGGGTGCCATTGACAGAGTACGCGGAATGGGTGGAGCAAAGCTTGTGCTCGCTGACGGAGACTATACTCTGACCGAGCCTCTTCGTTTGACAAAGGAACATTCGGGCACAGAGACCTGTCCCCTTATCATTACAGCAGAAGAAGGAGGGGGACCCAGAATTTCAACTTCATACCGCATCTCCCCGTCAGCATTTGTTCCCGTTACTGATGAAGAAGTACTCTCTCGTTTGAAGGACGACGTAAAGGGTAAAGCTTTCGAGTGCGACCTTTCAGAAGCAGGTATTACCGAATTCGGAGACCCCAATCACTTCGAAAGTATTGCCATGCTCGTTGACAGCAAGCCCTGCGACGTTTCCCGCTATCCGAAGTCAGGTAATGAGATCGTCATGGGTGAGGTATACGCTCGCGGTATTAATCCTGATACCCATGCACCAGAGGGTAATTGGGAGATAGGTCTCACCGATGAAGAATGCCTCAACTGGAAATGGAACGGCGGTATTCAGATATACGGTTCGCTTACTCACGAGTGGGACCGTCACTATGGAAGAACCTCTGGTGTGAACAAGGATAAGAAGACACTTATCGGAGGCAGTGTGTTTAACCCCAACGGAATACGCTACGATGATTCGAACAGCTTCTACTTTGCTAACGTACTTGAGGAACTGACGGAGCCCGGCGAGTGGTGTATCGATTTTGACGAAGGTAAGATATATTACTATCCTGAGTCACCTATGACGGATGATACTGACATTCGCTTTGCGGTAAAGCCTTGCAGTGAGATAATCTGTAACGGTGTCGAAAACGTCATCATCGACAGACTCGACCTGGGAAGATGCTGCGGCTCTGCTCTGCTGGTAGTAAACAGCCGTCAGGTGCTCACACAAAGATGCCATATCACGGGAGTTTGTCCGGGAGAAATAGAGGACGAAGAGGTGTTCTCCATTTCCGGAGGATACAGGAACGGTATCATTGATACTCTCGTTGAATACTTCTCATGCAGTGCGGGCAGTGTTTCCGGCGGTGACCGCAAAAACCTGATCCCTGCCAATAACTTTATTCAGAACTGTAAGATAATCAACCCCCTCTGCCGTTTCGGAATATCTGCAGGCGGCTGCGGAAACATCGTGTCCCATAACTACGTACACAATACTACCATGGGAGACTGCGGACATAACGAGGGTATACTTGAATACAACATTATTGAAGGCGGAGATACGGAGGCTTTTGATACCGGTATGATCTACGTCGGAGGCGGCGGATGTTCATCCTGCGCAAACCATTACCGTTACAACTACTTCTTCGATTTCGAGGAGGGTGACTACGGAATCTACTTTGACGACCTGTCCCGAGGTATGTACGCCTACGGTAATATCATCGTAGGTAACGGTACTTTAGGAGACGGCACTATCTGGAAGTCAGGCGGCAGAAGCTACAATCACCATAACGGCGGTGAGCATTGCTTCTGGAATAACATCAGTATAGATGCGGGGTACTTTGCATTCGGCGGTGACGTATCATATTGGAATACTACAAAAGAGCATTGGTACAACTTCTTCAACGGTATTTACAATGCGGCTACGAATATGTCGCAGTCACAGAAGTATATGGACCGTAACCCTACCTATAAGGATTACGTTAAGGCTGTAATACAGCACAAGGCAGACCGAGACGTTCCGGGATATGAGGAGAAATCGGGCTGGGCTGAAAGAAGACTCCGCTTGCCATGGTACAATCATTATGAAAACAACCTCATCTTCCGTGCCGCACGTCCGTTTAAGCTCGACAACGGAATCGAAACTGCCACGGGACTTGAGACAAACTATATCACAAACGATGACCCCGGATTTGTGGATCTTGAAAACCGTGACTACAGACTTAAGCCCGATGCCGAGGTATACAAGCACATTCCTAACTTCATCGCTCCTCCCTTTGAAAGAATGGGTCCCGTTGAGGAGTAATACTGAAAAAAGAGTCAAGCAGATATTTTTAACTTCTGAAATTCAAATACAGAAAGGTATTATATTATGGATATCAAAGCAAAGATCGAAGAGATAGTAAATAAGATCAAAAACGACGGTGAGCTTCGTGAGCAGTTCACCAAGAATCCTATTAAAGCCGTTGAGAAGCTTATCGGAGTTGATCTTCCGGACGACACTATTCAGAAGATAGTTGACGGGGTAAAGGCGAAGATCTCCATTGACGATATCGGCGACAAGCTTGGCGGTGTGGCAGGTAAGCTCGGCGGTCTTTTCGGGAAATGATGGGGATTAAGAACCGCCGCATAGGAAACCGTCTGAGAGTAGCACGAAAAGAAGCAAGCCTTCTCAAAGATGAAGCGGCACTGATATTCGGTGTAGCACCGAGGACAGTTGAGGCATGGGAGAGCGGCGAAAACATTCCTGAGAAAGAAAAACTCACAGAGATCGCCCGCAGATACGGTGTTTCCGCAGAATATCTGACGGAGGACTATGATCTGACTGCAACTCTCACCGACGGCGGCGTATTCAAGGACGGCATCAGGCATTTCTGTGACGATGAAACGTCAGATGCCGTTGACCCGCGGAATTTATGGCATGAGGTGTATCATAACGGTCAGTACGATGACAGAGTGGGAAGTGTCGTTTCCTCATGTGACGGCGTGATTTTAGACCTTGCACGGAAGGGCCAAAGCGGTTATTTACCGTATATTCTGAAGGAGAACCCGGACGCCAACGTAATAGTCGGTACCCCTTCAACGGCTGACGCCGTGGCATGGAAGGCATTTCTCGACGAAGAGCTTGCCTCTCCGTTTGTCCATTACGCAGTTTTTGACCCGTGTTCCATGCCGTTTCACGACTGCAGCGTCGATATTATTTCCGATCGGCTGTGTATTTCGGAATTATCCGATCTCACAAAGGCCTTGAAGGAAGCATACCGCGTGTTAAAACCATGCGGAGAACTCGTGTCCCTTGTGGAATACGTTTCGCCGAGTACTATCGCTTCTCTCACAGAAGAAGCGAAAAACCATCTTGCTGAAAGCTGTTCTCACCTCACTTACGACAGGATGGACGTCTACTGCGATGCAGGATTTGAGTCAGCATGTGACCTTCCCACCGTGGGCAGGCTTTTGAAGCAGGGCAGCACACCCTATAAGACCGTAGCCGACGAGCTCGGTACGGACCTGCATTTCACACGTGTCATAAGATTCTGTAAAAAATAAGACTTCCCCGTACGCTCTGCATAACGCAGGCCGTACGGGGACAGTTTTTAGGTGTATTGGTCAAATTGACGTGCTGTTCACGCTGTTCCAAAGTCCGGCGTAAATGCCGCCATCCGCAAGAAGTGATTCGTGATCACCGCGCTCTGCAATTCCTTCGTCGGTAACGACGAGTATTTCGTCTGCGTTCTTGATGGTGGTGAGTCTGTGTGCCACAACGATGGTGGTGCGACCGAGACACAGCTCTTCAAGGCTCTTCTGTATTGCGATTTCCGATGCGTTGTCAAGAGCCGAGGTCGCCTCGTCAAGAATAAGTATAGCGGGGTTTTTGAGGAATACTCTGGCAATGGATATTCTCTGCTTCTGTCCGCCAGACAGCTTTACGCCTCTCTCTCCGACGACGGTGTCAAAGCCATACTCAAGGCTAATGATATAGTCGTAGATGTTTGCTCGCTTAGCCGCTTCTTCAACCTGCTCCCTTGTGGCGTTGGGGCATCCGTATGCAATATTATCGTAAATGGATGCGTTGAAGAGGAACACGTCCTGAGCTACGATACCGATATTTCGTCTGAGGGATTCAAGAGTCGCATCCTCAACGGATACTCCGTCTATTTTGACCTGTCCGTCGGTCACACGGTAAAAACGCGGGAGCAGGTGGCATATGGTAGTTTTACCTCCGCCGGAAGGACCTACAAGAGCCAGAGTCTTGCCAGGCTCTACCTTAAAGGAGAGTCCGCTAAGTATCTCTGCACTGTCCTCGTAGGAGAAGGATACGCTGTCAAATTCGATTTCACCCTTTACGGTACCCATATCAACTGCATCAGACTTGTCCTCTTCCGCAGGATAGTCCATGATCTCACAGAAACGGACAAATCCCGTCATACCGTTCTGATACTGCTCAACGAATCCGATGAGCTTTCTTACGGGTGTCATGAAAATATTGATATACATAACGAAGGTGACGAAGTCCGCCACGGATATCTTGCCGAAGAAGCAGAACAGTCCGCCTGCCACATACAGGATGATATTGAGGAAGTCACCGATGAATGTAGTTCCGCAAATGAAATCCGCCATGACCTTGTACGACTTGTCACGTGCCTTTACGAATCTTGCGTTCCCCTCGGCGAAGTGCTCGTTTTCGTAGTCGGCATTGGTATACGCTTTGGAAACACGGATTCCCGCAATGCTGTTTTCAAGATTCGCATTGACCTCGCCGATCTCCACGCGGGACTCCTTGAAGGCTTCGTTCATCTTCATTCGCTTTTTTGCGGCAAAGATGACCATAACGGGAATGGAGGCAAACACGATGAGGGTAAGGGGAAGATATATACTGCCCATCATTATGAAGGCGCCTACCAGCATGATTACGGAGAGGAACAGGTCCTCGGGACCGTGATGGGCAAGCTCGGAGATGTCCATTAGGTCTGATATGATACGGGACATGATCGTACCGGTCTTGTTGTTATCAAAATAGGTGAGTGGGAGCTTCTGCAGATGGGCAAAAACATCGCGTCTCATGTCGGACTGCATACGTACACCCACTATGTGACCGTAATAGTTTACGAAGTGATTGAGTGCGGTCTTCACTATGTAGATACCGAGAAGTATGACCGCCCATATGACGAGAAGTCTCAGCTTACTGTTTGGGATATAGTCGTTAAGCATATTTCGTGTGATCATGGGATAGAACAGATCGCACACGGCTAAGACGAGGGCGCAGATCATATCCGCAATGAACAGCTTCATGTGAGGCTTATAGTATTTTATAAATCTTTTTATCATTGTTATAACCATGCCTTTCCACTATTATATAGAGTATTGTATCACAAACATCGCATATTGTCAAAGCATATGAGATTATTTGTAAATATTATAATTCGCGTTGAAAACTACTGCTGACCAGACCGTTTTTGCTTTGCTTTTTCATCATTATCAATGGAATTTTATTGCGAAGATTTTCAAGAAAAACTAAAGTCTCTGCTGAATGAAAACTCAGCAGAGACTTTTTAAGCCGGGAAATCATACTTTTGTTACGGTCACATACGGGATTTAACGGTCTCAACCTTGATAATATTTGTATTTCCGGGGGTATCAAGGGGCAGACCTCCGACGATTACTACCTGATCGCCTACAGAGACGAGATCTATCTGCTTTGCACAGTCGATGGCGTGACGGAAGAGACTGTCGAAATCGGGCTGGCTGAGGGCAAGTACGGGATATACGCCCCATGAGAGAGCAAGCTGATTGTAGGTTTTAACGGAGGGAGTTGCTGCTACGATGGGAGTTGACGGGCGGAACTTTGACATTCTGCGGGCGCTTCTTCCCGTCATGGTGAGGGCAACGATGGCCTTCGCCTGAAGGTCCTTGGCGGTGGTACACGCCGCGTCACACATGGCGTTGGTGGTATCGGAATAGTCGATGACATAGTTTTCGTCAAAGCCCTTGATCTCGAACACGTCGCGCTCTGCCTGATGAGCTACCTTTGCCATTACTTTGATGGCACGGAGAGGATATTTGCCTACTGCGGTCTCTCCGGAAAGCATTACAGCAGACGTTCCGTCGAACACAGCGTTTGCAACGTCGGTGATCTCCGCACGGGT
>CAYYRY010000093.1:0-5418 GCA_964474245.1 uncultured Ruminococcus sp.
CCTTTAAAATATTGCCTTTTTTCACGTTTTCTTCGACGATGTTGACGGAGTAGCGCCAGATATCCTCGCTTCCGGACTTTGTGCTGCTCTGCCTGTTCATGACCTGAGAGCGTCCTACCTTGTTATATCGCCAGTTGACTCCCTCGTTTGCGTTGTTGAGCAGAAGCGGCTGAAGATTATCCATGGCACGGGCAAAGCGAGCCTCGGGTGTCACGCCCTCTTCAAACTCGTCGAAGATAGAGTGCATTTCATTTGCCTGATCATCGGGGAGGAGGGCAAAGATGCGCTCTGCGGCGGCAGTCTCTCTTTCCTTTTGGGTGGATGCGGCTTCTTCGTCATAGGCGTAGGTGTCACCTGCGTCGATCTCCACCACGTCATGGATGAGTGCCATCATCATCGCCTTGGCGACGTTGAAATCTTCATCGGCATATTCTTTTAAAAGGTAGACCATGAGAGCCATATGCCATGCGTGCTCCGCATCGTTTTCGAGTCTGTTCATACCGGTGATGTGCGTTCTGCGGAATACGTTCTTTTCCTTATCTGCTTCAAGGATGAAGCTTATCTGCCTTCCAAATCTTTCTCTGTCCATCTTCTGCCTCCGTTTTCGTGGAATATGGGTCAATTATAGCACATAGTTTCCGTTTAGTAAATAAAAATGAGGAAAAACGTACTTCCCCGATTGAAATGTGTCATCTGAGAGAGGCTCTTGACATAGAGAATTAATTATGATAGAATGATATCAGTATAATGAGAACGGTTGCGGTTTCATTTGGTACTTCAGAATATACGTTCAGGTACAGGAGGCGTAAGGTGAGAATCGAATATTGTGAATATGGCGGACTTAAGTACATTACCCGTTATCCGAGAGGGTATAAGGATGGGGACAGGTGTCCCGTGATAGTGTTCCTTCACGGCTCAGGCACGAGGGGGGACGATCTTGATATGGTAAAATCAAACTGCTTTTTCCCTGTGACGGAGAAGATAGAAAATTTTCCATTTATTACAATAGCCCCCCAGTGCTGTGCCAAGACGTGGTTCGACGTATTTGAAAGGCTTCGTGAATTACTGTATCACGTATATGACGAGAGCTATACGGATAAGGCGAGGGTCTACATTATGGGAACGAGTCTCGGCGGATACGGCACTTGGCAGACCTGTATCAGTATGCCTGAGATATTTGCGGCGGCGGCTCCCATTTGCGGCGGAGGTATGCCATCACAGACCTGTGAGATGGTAAACGTCCCGGTATGGGCATTCCACGGCGACCGTGACGATGCGGTATATATTGAAGAGGCGCGGTTTATGGTGGATGAGCTTAATAAAAGCGGCGGCAACGGAAAGCTCACCGTATACGAGGGCAAGGGTCACTGCATATGGGAGGAGACCTATGCAAGAGAGGATCTCTATGAGTGGTTTTTGAGTCACGAGAACACCAACGCCATTGAGGTTGGTGATAACTTCAGTGATATGACGCTTTACGGGTAAAGTCGGTTTGGGGTTATTACTTGCTTCGTAAGCAGGATGGTGCCTTGCACGTGGGTCTGAGGCTGAACTGTATATAGTGAGGCTGACGTATGCCCCGGGAAAAATTTACTTAGTTAATAAAAATAAAATTTATATATGCAATGCCGGTTTGCGGCGGAAAGGAGATTGTATGAACTATACATACACAGACAGAAAGCTTGAATTATCGGAAGAGATCAAGGCGGTGGTCGCTGAGGTCGAACCGAGACTCTTCTCAAGAGACGACAGAGAGAATACCCGCACGGGTGAGTGCTTCGACGGTAAAACTCCATTTATCGATGCCTTTGAAGAAAAGATCGATGCACCTTATTCCGAGGCGCTTGCTACGGGTATAGCTTACAGCTGGACTCAGAGTGAGCCTAAGGTGCTCCCCGGTGAGCTGATCGTCGGTACGACCCGTCCCAACCGTATGCTTATGGAGCACTTCTCCTACGGTATTATAGAGTATACTCACAGAATCGAAAACGATGAGAAGTTTAAGACCATGCCCTCAAACGTATGGGAAAGACTCTCTAAAGTAGATGCCAAGATGCACCCCGCAGATAACAGCGAGCTTGATGCCAAGGGCGTTGAGATCCTCGGTGAAGCAGGATTCGAGGCGGCAAACGAGGGCCTTTGGTGGTGCGGTGACTTCCAGGGTCACACCGTGCCCAGCTACCATAAGCTCCTGACTCTCGGTCTTGACGGTACCCTTGAGGAGATCGCCAAGTATGACGCCAATACCAATGACGAGAAAAAGCACGAGCTTTACCTTGCCATGTCCATCATCATTAAGGGACTCTCTCAGTTCGCTGTCAATCATGCTGACCGCGCCGCTGCTCTTGCTGCGGAGGAGACTGACGTTTTTTTGAAGGACAGATATCTTCTCGTTGAGAAGACCTGCCGTAAGATCGCACATGAGGCTCCCGAAACTCTCCTTGAGGCGTGCCAGCTTGCATGGTTCTACTGCCTGTGGGATTGGGTGGACTGCCTCGGACGTGCGGACGTCTTCTTCTACCCCTTCTACCTGAAGGATGCGGATGAGGTATCCCGAGAGGATATCATGGCATCCTTTATCATGAAGATCCGTGAGCACGGTGTGCATAACGTCACCCTCGGCGGAGTTGACGTTAATACCGGTAAGTGCTCCGTAAATGAGCTGACCTACCTCTTCCTCCAGATACTCCGCGTGTTCCACGATACTCACCCCAGAGCTACCGTGCGTGTTGGTGAGGATACTCCCGATGAGCTTCTCGATCTCATCGTTACCATGTGGAGCGAGGGTATGAGTGACCCCACCGTTGTCAGCGATACCCTCGTGATCGACGGTCTGCGCCGTTACGGTGTGTCAACCAAGGATGCGAGAGACTATACCGTGCTTGGCTGTCAGGAGATCGAGATCCCCGGTAAGAGCAACTTTGGATGCGAGGATGGCTCCTTTAACCTTGCAAAGGTGCTTGAGCTGACCCTCAACAACGGTCTTGACCGCAAGATGGGTGTTAAGTACGGTCTTGAAACGGGTGAGCTTGTTGACTTTAAGTCTGTCGAGGAGATCTTTGAGGCTTATAAGACTCAGCTTCAGTATTTCACAAAGCATTTCGTCCATCTCTGCAATCTGGGTCAGCAGATCAGAGACAAGAATCTTGCCAAGCTCGTTAAGGCGCCCTTTACCGATGACTGCATCGCAAGAGGTGTGAACCTTGATGCGGGCGGTGCCGTCTACAACTACGGTTGCGTTGAGACCGGCGGTCTTGCGGTGGTGGCGGACTCCTTCTGCGCCCTTGAAACTCTGGTGTTCAGAGATAAGAAGATCACTCTTCCTGAGCTGAAGGCGGCACTTGACGCTGACTTCGAGGGTTATGAGGACGTGAGAAAGCTCCTGAGAGGTGCGCCTAAGTTCGGTAACGACAACGACGAGGTTGACCGTTGGGCGGTGCGTGTGCTTGAATTCTTCTGGACGGAGATCGGAAAATACAAGTCCGTGCGCGGCGGCGCGTTCATGGGTGCTTGCTCACTTCTGACAGGCGGTATCGGCTACGGAAACACTACGTGGGCACTGCCCGACGGACATAAGGTTGGTACTCCCATGGGCAATACCATGGGTCCGAGACCCGGTGCGGATACTAACGGCGTGACCGCAATGCTCAACTCCGTCGCGAAGCTTCCCCTTCATCTGGGACTGGGCGGAACCTCTCTTAACGTACTGCTTCCTCAGAACATGACGGACAGCCCCGAAAAGAGGAAACTTATTGCGGCTATGATCCGCACGTATCTTGCGAGTGGCGGACAGATGGCGCAGATCACCACGGCATCCCTTGAGGATATGAAGGATGCGCAGGTGTGCCCCGAGAGACACGAGGACCTTATCGTCCGTGTCGGCGGCTACAGCACCAAGTTCGTGCAGACCGACCGCAAGACTCAGGATGAGATCATGAGCAGATACAGCTGATCGATTTGATTTATAAAACAGACTTCGACGGGAGTAAGACTCCGTCCTGCGGCATCGTTTGAGATGTGCTTGCAGGGCAGGGACTTGCTCCCGCCGATTTTTTAATATGCGGGGCTTTTCTTATGCTTCCTTATATAATATGCGATCAAGCGGACTATGTTTGATGCTGCTTTGCTCATTGCGTTCCATGGGTGAATGTACTTTGTACTGCTGTGCGGGCGCTGACAAAGGCAGGTGTGTGGGAAGGTCTCAGCTATCACCAAAAACAAATATGCCCAAACCCCGTTTTTCATTAAGGTTCAGGATGATCACTGTTGTTCGCTGACACAAATTTACCAAAAAACGGAGTTCTTGTATGAAAATAAAAAATATTACCGATAGAATAATGAGATTATTTGAGAAATATCTGACAGAGAACGAAAAGGCGGTGGCTACAGTCAGAAAATATATGAGGGATGTGCGCCGCTTTGCAGAATATGCGGCGGGGCGCGCCCTTGATAAGGCGACGGTCCTTGGCTATAAGGAGTCGCTCATGCATGGATATACGGTGCGCAGTGCAAACTCCATGCTTGCTTCGCTGAACGCTTTTTTCAGGTTTTCAGGCAGGTACGAATTGTGTGTCAGGCAATTCAAGGTGCAGAAGGAGGCGTACTGCTCGGAGGAAAGGGAGCTGGGCAGGGGGGAATACGTGTCCCTTGTCAAAGCGGCGGAGCAGATGAAGGATGAACGGCTGTCCCTTGTGGTACAGACAATTTGCGGCACGGGCATCCGTGTCAGCGAGCTTTCGTTTATTACCGTGGAGGCTGTGAGGCGTGGGGAAGCTGTGGTTTCCTGCAAGGGGAAGACGAGGAAGATATTCATCGTCAGGGCATTGCAGAAAAAGCTCCTTCGGTATGCGGTGCGGCAGGGGATCACGGGAGGCGTTTTGTTTGTGACGAGAAGCGGCAGACCCCTTGACAGGAGCAATATCTGGCGGCAGATGAAGGGCTTGTGTGCGGCGGCGGGGGTATCTGAAGGAAAGGTGTTTCCCCACAATCTGAGGCACTTGTTTGCAAGGACGTTTTACGGCATCGAAAAGGACATCGCAAAATTGGCTGATATCCTGGGTCACTCCAACATCAACACGACCCGTATATACATCATAACCACCGGTGCGGAGCATCAGCGGAGAATGGAAAATATGCGTCTGATAATTTAAATTACGCCGGGCAAGGTGCGCTTTTGGGGGGAACGCGCTTTTTTTGGAAAAAAAGCTGTGCAAAAAAACTTTTCACTTGGGGAGTGGGCTTGCGCTTATGCGGCGGCTGACGGATGGATTTACGCTGTCCAAGGTGCAAAAGTTTAGATCGAGCTTTTGGGGGAGGTCGACGGCACATTCGCCGTTCGCAAATGGCGAAACTGTCTATTAGCAGGGGAACGCGCTTTTTTTGGAAAAAAAGCTGTGCAAAAAAACTTTTCACTTGGGG
>CAYYRY010000093.1:5518-6770 GCA_964474245.1 uncultured Ruminococcus sp.
GGCTGACGGATGGATTTACGCTGTCCAAGGTGCAAAAGTTTAGATCGAGCTTTTGTGGGAGGTCGCCGGCACTTCGCCGTTCGCAAATGGCGAAACTGTCTTTGCTCAGATTTAGGCTTTGTCAGAAGTATAAAGACCGCTGCACGGAGCAACGGTCTCTTATATCACGTAATGGGTATTATGTTGTATTAAAGTAAAATTCTCATCTGACCTTAGCTGTCCTGAAGCTTTGGGAAAGAAAATCAGGGCATAACTGACAAGACCTTTTGAAAAAAATCAAACAAAAGGTCTTGTTTGCTGTGCCCAAAATCCGTTATATTTATGTAAATCTTGTTTTTTGGAAAAAACTACTTGCTTTTTTTATTGAGAAATGTTATAATAAGCTGTACTTATATAGTACCTAAGTGTTCTTGTTCGGCTTTAATACAACATAATACCCATTATGATGTAAAAACATGACTATGCAGGCAAGGCAAAGTACCGCATTTGACAGTGCTTCGCAGTTTTCCTTCCGTTTTTCCGTCTGTTTCCTCTTGCAAACGCCCGCCGTTTGCATATTTTTGCCGAAAATTGTAGTAAACGTTTACATCTTGTAAGGAGAGTAATTGATGAAGCAGGGCGACACCCGTCTGAGACTTATTAACGGTACTATCCATGTCATTGCCAGAGACGGACTTGACAAGGCTACGACTAAATCAATAGGCGAGGAGACCTCCATTAATCAGGCGTATATTTACCGCAACTTTGCGGATAAGGAGGATATGTTCGCAAGGGCGTTTGATGTCCTTGACGCGGAGCTTGCCGATAATGTGATGAAGCATCTGCCTTTGTTGTTCCGGCAGGACATTGAACGTGAAACGCGCTGTCGCTTCGCCTTTTTCGCAGTATGGGAATTCCTCCTCAGTAACCGCGACAAATGTCTTGCTTACGTCAGGTATTACTACTCGCCTTACTTCAATGACTATTCCTTTGACGTTCACAAGGAGCGCTTTATGCCCATCGTTGACAGGTTTAAGGATGCCTTTATTGATGAAGCGGACGTGTGGATGATATTAAATCACATTCTGAACGTAATGCTTGACTTTGCAGTTAAGGTGCATAACTCTCAGATGTCGAAGGATGATGATTATTCCGAGCACGTGTTCCGTGTCGTTTACCGTTCCGTTGAGCAGTATTTCAGAAAACCAAAGGAGAATGAAATTTAAACATGAAGAAAGCACTGAATATAATTAAAACGACTCTTGTATGGCTG
>CAYYRY010000094.1:0-6760 GCA_964474245.1 uncultured Ruminococcus sp.
ACTATGAAATTTTTGGCTCTATCCAGCCTCCATAGATTCGAACGACCTACTTCTTAGGAGGCGGTCGCTCTATCCTGCTGAGCTACGGAAACATCTTTTATATTATACCACCGTTAGAGGAAAAAATCAACACCCACGGGAAACTTTAAGAGAAAAACTCAAAAAAATAATGTCCGTCAAGTTAAAGAATCACACCTAACGAACAATATTTTATCTCAATCTGTACTTATGCATTTGCCGAAGCATACGTCTCCGTCACTGCTTTCAAGTACAACGTCATAAGGCTTGCCCACCATAACAGAGTCACCACTGAATTTCACTTCTACGAAATGCTCGCTGTGTCCTTCAGCCACACCGTCAGTAACCTTTTCAACAAGCACGCTGACAGGCAAGCTGTCATGTACCTTAACGTATTCCTCAAGAAGCTCGCGTTTTATATCAGCCTGTATGTCAGACAATTTCTTTAATCTGTCGCTCTTTACGGGACCTGTAATCTGATCCTTCATAACAGCCGCTTCTGTTCCCTCGCGGATGGAATACGGGAATATATGCAGATGCAGAAAACGCGTGCGCTTTACAAAATCAACGGTCTCCAAAAACTCCTCATCTGTTTCGCCGGGGAATCCGACTATAATATCAGCACTGAGCGTAACGTCGGGTACACACATTTTCAGCCTTTCAACGGACTCTTCAAGCATTTTTCCATTATATCTGCGGCGCATCCTGTTCAAAACTCCCGTGCTTCCGCTTTGCACTGACAGATGGAAGTGTGGCATCAGTGACTTCGACTTAGCTATTCGCTCTGCAAATTCACCGCGCATTACTGTTGGTTCAAGAGAACCGAGTCCGATACGTCTGAAGCCTATTGCTTCCACCTCTTCGATGACCCCTGCAAGAGAATACCCGTAATACGGTTCTCTTTCAAAGTCTCTACCGTATGCGGCGGTCTCTATGCCTGTCAGTATAACCTCACGGCATCCCGCATCATATAGACTCTTAGCCTCTGTCAGAATATCAGTGAGAGGCTTTGACCGTACCTTTCCTCTCGCCGACGGAATAATACAGTACGAGCAACGGTTGTCACATCCATCCTCAATCTTGATGTACGACCTGGTCCTCTCGGGAGAAGTCAGCATCATAGGGTCGAATTCGGCTTCATCAATCTCGTATATCGTTGACTCTACATCCAAACCATTGAGTAGCTTGTCAATTGCATCGGGAATATCCGATTTTTTTGCGTTACCCGTAATGTAGGTTATCCCCTCGATAGTCCTGATGGTATCGGTTCCCGTCTCTGCATAGCATCCCGTAACGATGATCTTCCCTTCAGGACTTGCAGCTACCGCACGGCGTATCATCTGACGGGACTTTCTGTCGCTCTCTGCGGTGACCGTACAGGTATTTACCACCGTAACATCTGACTGTGTACCAAATGGTACTGTTTCATAGCCTTTTTCGGCAAGTGTCTGCATTATATAATCGGATTCATACTGATTAACTCTGCAACCAAGGGTAAGTATGGATACAGTTTTATGTCTCTTATTCAAATTACCATTTCCTTTTCTTATCTTTATCTGACTCAGAATGGATTTATATTATTCTTATCGTTATTCCATGGGTCATTGCCGTTTTTGGGAATCTTGAATACACTCTCATTGGGGTTACCTGGGAACGGTGTGGTGTATTTCTGCTTTTTCTTTTTCTTCGCAGAAGCCATGGCAATCAGAATAATACCGAGAAGTAATAATAAAAGAAGCAGTAACAGAGGACTTTTACCCCCGTCCTTTTCGTCAGCAGATGACGAGCCTGCACCATTCTGTGAGATCACGTTTTTATTATTGAACCAATCTTCAGTAAGCGGCGGGGCATCTTTCAATCCCGCAATACAGGCATCAAGGGAATCCCATTCACAAATGAAGATTTTTTCATCCCCCAGAGTTCCTCTTCCGAAGTTTCCGTCATTCCACGTACCGTCAGTGAACTTCCAGTAGAACATACCGTAGTTCTCATTGGCAGTTTCATTATTAGGTTCGCTTCCTCCCCAATTGGTGTAATCGGACATCTCTCCGTTCACCCATTTCCAGACGCCTTCTTCTTCACGGTCTGTAAATCCGAAATAAGCATTATTATATCCATTAGAGGTTACGTATGAAAATATAGTGTCGTTCTCTTCCTTTGACGTGATAACAGCAAGATATCCGCCGATGTCGTTGCAATAGTCCCGCGCATCCTCCCAAGTGGGACAGTATCCGTTGAATACTGAATAATAATGTCCTCCAAACTCAAACGCCTTTTCGGGCACCTTGACTTCTTCAGACACACCTGCATTTGCAGTGGTACTCTGTACATTTACTTCTCCTGCATAAACGCAAAGACAAAGTCCCAAAGTCATAAAAAGCGCCGTTATAATTGCAATTAATCTCATTTTTACACCCTTCATTAATTTTAATTTTTAATATTATATCACATACCGACGGATAATGCAATACGGCTGTTGATACCGATCTTTTATATTGGCAAAAAGCAAGCGCGGCAGTCGGCTGCGTCCGACCATCGCGCATATATTAAAGCACGAGGCTGTCCCAAATCAGGAAACAGCCTTGTACTTTTATGTATAGAACTTAATATCAGCTTCAATTATGCCAATACAGGCTATCCTCCATAAACGTATAAGTGAATGTCTCAGCTTCTCCGTCACCGTCATGATCCCACGACACAGTTAAAGTATTGTAGTTTATCGTTACGGATAATGAATCAACACTGTTATAATCAGGAGCCTTTTCCTCTGATATCGTATTATGCACTTCAGCAGTATTTCTGTAGAGTATACCATCTACAACCATCCACCGCTGTCCGATGTTAACAAGTTTACCGTCGCACTCATCAAATATGTCGCCCGTATATACGCTTCCTCCGAGGTCAGCATTATTATACATTAGCTTATTAGTGTATCTGATCAGGTCATCCTCGGTTTTGATGCCAATCTCATTGTCTGCAAGCGGAAGGAAACTGTCTCCTGCTGAGTTGGTTATTTCATCTGCGCTTATATCAAGCGGTAAATAATTTGCTTCGTTCACGAGTTTTTCTCGTCGCACGAGGTCACGCAACATTGCAACAATAGCTTCATTCGAAATACTCGACGGATAATCCGCATTATCAGTAAACCTCACCGAGGATACGATGGTTCTGCACACCGATTCTTCAAAATTCATTGCATTATCAGAGTAGAAGAAGATAAGTATTGCATATTGCTCGTCAACTCGAATACTGTAGTTTCGATTATTAACGTTATGATCCTTTGACACAAGTTTATACACCGCATCGTATCCCACTTCGGTTTTAAAACTCTCGGAGTCTATCACGTAAGGGGTGTAGTTTGGATTACTCTCAAGCTCATATTTGTATTCAGGTACGCCTGATACTTTCGGATTCACGGGATAAAGAATAATATTCATATCCTCTGTAGTGATACCGTCAGGAACCTGATAAGTAATATATGCCGGGTATTCAGTATATGAATTGAGCAGTCCACTGTATTCTATACCTTCGCCCCCAAATGCTCCTCCGTTATCAAACGTCCATACAGCAGTACACATCGTCAAGGATAATGATTCATTAGGTTCCTCCGACGGCTCCTCCGATACAGTATTCTCTACCCTTTCTTCGGATGATTCATGAAGATCTTCATCAAAAGAGCCACTACTCTCTTCCACGTCAATTATTTCTTCTTTGACTGTATCTGACGGAGCTGTATTTGATTCACCTTCACTTGTACCGTTCGTTTCATCGGTACTTATTTCACTATCAAGCGAATTCTGCGGTACTGGTTCCATCTGCCAAAGCACCACACCCGTCGACAAAGCACAAACGACTAAGACCACCAGGATTATACCGATTCCTCTTTTTTTCTTTTTGTCGTCAAGAATTCCTGCAAAGCGTTCAACGATTGCAGATTTTTGAGGGTCAAACTGTATGGTCAGAGGTGAATGTCCTATATTACATCTTTCGATTATGGCAAGCATGGAACGACTGTATGCCATACGCACATTTTTATCACAGTTTTTTAAAAGCTTTTCGTCACAGGAAAGCTCCATTTCCCGTACAACTTTCTTTACCGCTATATATACGAATGGATTAAACCAATGAAGTGACTTTGCTAAAACGCACGCAAGCTTTATCCACAGATCGCCTCGGCGGTAATGGATCAGCTCGTGTGAGATGATCTCTTTGATACGGTTACCCTCGATACAAATCTTCGGAAGAAGTATTTTAGGCTTAAAGTAACCAAGCAACATAGGTGATATTTCAAAATCACTGATATATAACTGCGGTAACTTACCGCCGGTTAGTCCCAAATCTGCGGCGGCATCTCTGAGCAGTTCTCTTTGTGCTGAGTTTGCCGGAACCATTTTTTCTTTCACACTAACGGTAAATCTTAAATATCCTGTAATATTGACAACAAAAACAACCACGGCAATTGCCAACCAAATCCCAAACAGCCAAGTCAAAACCGACTTAGTCTCTACCGAAACACCGTTCTTTTTGTCCGAAGTTATATCAACAGATATATTTCCCGTATTATCACCGTTTACTCTATCATTGTTATTTTGAATTTCAACGTCAGGCAAGAATACGGAATCCTGGTCAGCTGCCACATCATCGTTTACAGAAAGCTCCGGATCAAGGTGATTCACTTCTCCGTTATCTGACACTTGACTGTCATTAATTACATTTTTATCTGTATCCGATATGACAGTATCAGTTTCATTATGAAGACCTATCGTTAATATTTCCGGTACCGTGGTCTTGCTAATAAATGACGTGTCAAAAGAGAATGGAATACACATACGTAATATGATCAGTGCCCATACAACGTATTTACACCCCGCAGAGTACTTTTTCCCGAATAACTTATCTGCTGCAAGTAAAATAAGAATAAGTAATCCCATAGTTAAAGTAAGTGTTCCCAGTGAAAATATAATAGTTTGAACAACACTTGTCATCATATATCAATCATCCTTTCTGAATTATTTTTTACTTTTGCAGAATCAGCGGTTATCTCTATTCTAACTTGTCACCGTTTTTCACGCTGTTCTCAATTTCTTTTTCACGTATCATGCGCGAAATTTCCTCAATATCTTTTTCGGTAATTTTACCGTTATCCACTAAAGCCGCAATAAGATTTTGCCAACTTCCGCGGAAAAGCTTATCAACAATGTTTTTGCTTTCATTTGTGCGATATTCCTTTTCCGTAACTACAGGAACAAATGTTTTATACGGTACGGGAGCATCAACGATTTTTGACTCGATAAATCCTTTCTTCTCCAATCTTTCAAGAAGTGTGTGGATAGCAGTCTTGGATAATGGATGAGATTCTTTTAACCTATTATATATATCCACCACTTTACACTCACTGTCATAATACCAAAGAACAAGCATTATGTCGAGTTCAGAATCCGGAAGCTTGATTAGTTGTCTGTCAGTTGCCATTTTAATCTCCTCTCACTTAGTTAATAGAACAATCGTTTATATTTGTAGATGGTCATCTACTTCTGTAGATAGTATAACATACCTATCTACATTTGTCAATGGTATTCAGAAAAAATTTTTTTGATTATAAACATCAAAAGCAGTAGGTAATGTTTTTATCAAAACCTACTGCTTTATTCTTTACTTCTTGATGCCGTACTTTTCAGCAGCGGCTTCACGCATCTTATACTTGAGGATCTTACCCGCAGCATTCATCGGGAATGAATCCACGTATTCAATGTATCTCGGCACCTTATGGCGAGCCATATGCGCTCTGATATAATCCTTCATCTCATCCTCGGTCATAACTTCGCCCTTCTTCAGAATGATGCAAGCCATAATCTCCTCGCCGTACTGCTCGTCGGGTACACCGATGACCTGTACGTCACGAACCTTGGGACAGGTGTATATGAACTCCTCGATCTCCTTGGGATAGATGTTCTCACCGCCGCGGATGATCATATCCTTAAGTCTTCCCGTGATGTTGTAGTTTCCGTCGGGTCTGCGGCACGCGAGGTCTCCCGTGTGGAGCCATCCGTCCGCATCTATCGCCTGAGAGGTCGCACCGGGCATTTTGTAATAGCCCTTCATGATGTTGTAGCCGCGGGCAACGAACTCACCGTTCATGCCGTCGGGAAGGTCTTCTCCTGTTTCAGGCTCCACAATCTTACATTCAACCTTTGCAAAAGCTGATCCAACGGTCTCCGTACGAACCTCAAGAGAATCATAGTAACTGCTCATGGTACATCCGGGGCTTGCCTCGGTCTGACCGTAAACGGATACGATCTCACGCATATTCATGACCTCCGTTGCTTTCTTCATAAGGTCAGCGGGACAGTTTGCACCTGCCATGATGCCGATTCGCATATATGAGAAATCGGTCTTCACAAAGTCAGCGTGCTGCATCATTGCGATGAACATTGTGGGAACACCGTTGAACGCCGTGATGTGCTCGTTGTGTACGCAAGCGAGGGCGGGCTTCGGTGAGAAATACGGCAGGGGATACATGGTGGTACCGTGGGTCATGGATGCGGTCATGGAAAGTACCATGCCGAAGCAGTGGAACATGGGAACCTGTATCATCATTCGGTCAGCCGTGGAGAGATCCATGTGGTCTCCGATGTACTTACCGTTGTTGACTACGTTGTAGTGAGTCAGCATTACGCCCTTTGGGAAGCCTGTTGTACCGGAGGTGTACTGCATATTACATACGTCGTCCTTATCAACGAGG
>CAYYRY010000095.1:0-6717 GCA_964474245.1 uncultured Ruminococcus sp.
TCGTATACCGATACAACAACTCTGTCCTCGCTCACAGAGACAATATGAAGTGATATCTGTATTAGATACGTATTACATAGATAAATATATACTTTAAATAATATCCAATGCAAAAATAGAGAACTACCCTTGATCTACACGGGTAGCTCTCTATTTTATATTTGTTATTTAATATCTGTTCGGTGTGCTCAGATCTGACACAGCCATTATTCACTTATAGCAGACGCTATGAGTCTGTCAATGAGCTCGCTGTAGCTGATGCCTGTATGCACCATAAGCTTGGGATACATGGAAATAGGGGTAAAGCCGGGGATGGTATTGATCTCGTTGAAAACGAACTCACCCTCGGGGGTGTAGAAGAAGTCAACTCTTGAGAAGCCGCGGCAATCAAGCTGGCGGAAGATACGCTCTGCGTAACGTCTGATCTCAGCGGTCTTTTCGGGAGTGAGGCGTGCAGGGATATAGTAGGAGGAAGCATCACTTACGTACTTTGTTTCGTAATCGTAGAAATCGCTGGAGCCTACGTCAATCTCGGCGGGAACGGAAACGGTATACTTGCCGTTTTCTTCAAGCACTGCTACTTCCATCTCGACACCGGTGATCATGTTCTCGATGAGTACCTTGGAGTCCTCGCGGAGAGCGACCTCAAGGGCGCGCATAAGCTCCTTGCGGGAACGTACCTTACTGATACCAACTGATGAGCCTGCACAAGCGGGCTTGACGAACATGGGGTATCCGAGGGATACTTCGCATTCGTCGGCTGTCTTTTCAGCATCGTCGCCTGCTCTCATGGTAACTGAGTCAGCCTGACGGATATCGTGAAGCTCACGGACGATGGCTTTTGTCATTGCTTTATCCATGGATACTGCACTGGAAGCATGGGGGCAGCCGACAACAGGGGTGCCCATTACGGAGAAAAGTCCCTGGATCTGACCGTCTTCACCGAATTTTCCGTGTAACATGGGGAAAACTGCGTCAAGAGTGATGTCTTCGACCTTGCCGTCACGGATGGCGACAAGCTTTTTCTTTCCGTTGTCTGGAGAGATCAGAACGGAATATACGGGGCCGTCAATGTGCCACGTGTTATTTCTGATATTTTCGATATTACCTTCGTAAAGGTACCAATTGCCTTCTTTTGTAATACCGATGGTATACAGATTGTATTTCTCTCTGTCAATGTTGGAGAGAAGAGCGTATGAGGATGAGAGGGAGACCTCATATTCGGATGATTTACCGCCAAACAGGATTGCAATATTGCGTTTCATATGTATGAACCCACCTTAAATATTATTTTTGCGGTGTACTTAATCAATTATATTCTCCCAGCCGCATGAGAGTTACTCTTTCACATCCGTTCAGGTCGCATAGCGTTTTTGATGAGTGACCTGCTTCGGAAAACAGTCTGCGTACGGCTTCGCCTTGAGCATGACCGTGTTCAATGGCGAGGGTACCGCCTTCTGCAAGGAAGATGGGATAGATGTGAATTATCTCACGAATGAGGGAAAGACCGTCACCTTCGTCGGTCAGTGCGTGCCTCGGCTCAGAGGCCAGCTCAGGCTCAAGATCATTCATCTCATGTAACGTGACATATGGAGGATTTGCTGAAATAAAATCAAATTTCTCGCCGCCGAAATTTCCGAATGCGGAAAGATGACTCGTGACGTCCGCTTCAACGAAACGGATCCTGTCAGACTTGCCGAGAATACTTTTGCAGTTGCGTTTGGCAACAGCAAGAGTCTGAGGGAATTTTTCAAGGGCGGAGACAGCCGCGTCCGGTCTGTAATGGGCGAGTGCAATGGCGATACAGCCGCTTCCCGTGCAGAGATCGAGATACCGTCCGTTTTCGGGGAGAGATTTGATGGCTGTTTCACATAAAAGCTCGGTATCTGCTCTGGGTATCAGACAATCGGGGGTAACCTCAAAAGTGAGACCCATGAAATCCCATTTGCCGATGATATACTGCAGAGGCTCTCGGCAGATACGTCTTTCAACGGCTTCGCGCAGGACAGCGAGTATGTTTTCGTCGTCTGTCAAAGGTGCGCTTTTGTCGCAAAGGATGGATGCACTGCTTTTGCCTGTGAAGTGAGAGGCAAGTACGCAGGCTTCAAAGGAGGCGTCGGATATTCCGGCGTTTGTCAAAGTGAGTATGATATCGTTTAAGCTCATTCTGCACTCTCTCCCGTGTCATCGGCGTTGGCTTCGGAGGCTTCGAGGGTTTCTTCGGAGACGTCTTCATTGACGGGAGGGAATTCGGAAGGAATGGCACCTTTAAGTGCTGTGAGGGCAACTTCAAGCTGCTCCATATCAGGCTCGCGGGTGGTGAGGTTCTGCATCCAAAGTCCGGGAGCTGACAGGATGCGGACAACTACGTTGTCGTGCTTGCCCGCAAACATAATGAACTCAAATCCAAGTCCTACTGCAAGAGGCATGAGAAGCAGCTTTGCAAGGGTACGGAGAAGAAGATGGTCAATGTGAATGAACATGGTGATGAAAATTGAGATAAAGAGCATAACGAAAATGAAGCTCGTTCCGCATCTGGGATGGAAACGGGTACACTTTGCCGCATTTTCGGGGGTAAGCTCAAGTCCCTTTTCATAGCAGTCTACGCTTTTGTGCTCGGCGCCGTGGTACTCAAAGGTGCGGCGTATCTCAGGCATGAGGGACACAAGTGCGATGTATCCGATGAATATGGCTATCTTAAGCACACCTTCAATCGCACTTCTGAGGATCCAGCTCATCTCGCCGCCCATGAGATGCTTGATGCCTGTGGTGACGGTGGTGGGAATGAAGAAGAAAAGTCCCACGCTGAGAGCAACGCCTAAAACTCCGGCGATTGCCATGATAACACCCATGAGCTTGTCACCAAGCTTTTCCGTGAGCCATTTTTCAAACTTCGTTTCGGGTTCTGTGTCTTCAATTCCGAGCATTTCTGCGGATGCGGTGAGTGTGCCCATGCTGAGAGTCATCATTTCGACGAAATTGATGACACCGCGTAGGATAGGGATATTGCAGAACTTATGCTTTTTTCTGAGGGATACAAATTTCTTTGTCTGAGTGGTGATCTTACCGTCTTCGCCCCGCACGGCAAGGCAGGTGTCATCACCTGATTTCATCATTACTCCCTCAAGAACAGCCTGACCGCCTACTTTTCCGAGACGGCATGACAGTTCGGGACTCTGTTTGTTTTTCATCGGTATTTGCCTTTCGTAATATAATATTGAAAGATAAAACTCAAAATGACTATCTTATATATTATACTACATATCAGACGTTTTTTCAATACCAAGATCGTGTCATGAAGAAAGTTTACACTTTTTCATACCAGTGTGAGTCCTGAATGGATAATTTTGATGTAAAATTTATAAAAAATCGGGAGAAAACAAAAAAGTGTCACAAAAACTCAGTGTGATTTGTTATTATTAGCAGAGAACCGGATCTCAAAAAATACTCAGGAGGTGACAGCTTGAAAAAAGTACCTGTGGATGTACCGAAGCTTGAGATGCTGTACAGGCTGTATGAACAGGAAATGTACAGAGTATGCGTGGCAGTACTCGGCGACAGCTTTTCAGCAGAGGATGCCGTTAGCGAGAGCTTTTTAAAACTTATACGAATACGCGACAGTATAAAAAAGCCCGATAGCGCGGAAACGAGACATCTGTGTATAAAGACAGCACGTAATACAGCGATAAATATGTACCGCAAGAGAAGCCGGGAAAGGAAGTATTACGAAGGACTTCCGGATACGGAAATGCGTGAAACGTCCGTGCTTTTGAAGAGCTTGAGGGCAGACTTTGTGACGTGGGCAGAGACGTGCTTTCAAGTCTTGCCGATAAATACAGACTTCCGGCAGAGTTGGTATACTTTGAGGGATTGAGTACACGTGAAGCAGCGGCTGTACTTAAGATAAGTGAACCTTGTGTGAGGAAGCGTCTTGAAAGAGCAAGACAAAAGATAAAGATAAGGCTTGAAAAACGATGAGGGAGGAATATTTGATGAAAGAACATGAGTTTTCAAAAGAATATGAGGAAAAGAAGGCGGTTTTGATGCGAGGCGTGGAAATAGCTGAAAACTTCTTTGAGAGGAAAAGGGTTGCTTTTCCCGCGAAGGCTTTGGCTGCTGTTGCGCTTTGTATTATGCTGACGGTGACTGCATACGCAGCGGTGGAGCTTGGTGTGTTCAGAATCCTCCACGAGGATGATAAAACCGTGGTACAACTTGGAGAGGTATCCGATTATCCCGATAATACAGACCCTATGGAACAGAGCATAACCGTGTTTTCGACATTTGACGAAAGAGGTGAAATACCTCAGCTTGTTTTCAACAGAAATTATATGCCTGACATGATTGCCGATGCCAAAACGGGTAATGAAATAAAGTTCGGCGATTTCGATACGGGAACTACCCTGTCCTTTAGCGTCGTCTATCTTGGCGGTGACGGGTTTACGTATGATCTCGGTGCGGAGTCGGAGATCGAGGAGTTTGAGGTTAACGGTCACTCCGCCATGATCATCACACGAGGAGAAACGGCGTACTATAATAAAATACTGTCGGTCTATTTTGAAGATAAGGATATTCTTGTGAACTGCTTTGCGGGATACGGCGTGCCGAGGGATGAACTTAAAAGCATAGCTTCGGGCTTCAGCTTTGAAGAGACTTCGGACAGCGCCAAGGCGTATCAAATAGTACATAACCACGGAAAGCTGACCTTAGCGGAGTCACTTCCCGACATGGGAAGCTATAATCCGCTTTTGTTATCAGAGAATATCAGCTTAGGAGATACGATTACGCATAATGATAGGATGTTTTCACTTGCCGACGAAACCGATACTTTCATTTCAGAGTTGGAAATCGTACCTGTGGAGATAAGAGTGGCGGATTCGTTAAGCGAGCTTGATGCGGATTATATCGTTTATGATAATTTCAAGGGCTTCGTGGGAGAGGACGGAGAGTTTATCGCATATCCGAGAACAGAAATATTAAGAGGTACAGTACCCGTCGATGCCGACAGATTCGGCATTACGGAAAACGTAAAAAAGAAATTAGTGCTTGTGACTTTTAATATAAAAAACACATCCGATAAAGACGGAGCGAGTTATACTCCGGGTAATTTTCTCCTTCACGTAGGCAGTGAAGAAAGTGTGATCTCAGATTACGTATATGATAAAATTCCGCAGAAATATTCCACCAAGGAGACACCTGTGTACTATGATGGAGGAGGCGTCGGAAGGTCATATTTCAGAACCGAGTTTGCGGCGGGAGAAGAGAAGATATGTAAGGTCGGATTCCTTGTGGACGAGGATATGTTAGACGAAGCCTACTTACTGTTCAGAATAGACGGAGAGGTAAAATACAATCTTAGCTTAATAGAATAAACTTAACAGGTGTCGCTTGATATGCGGCACCTGTTAAGTTTATTCCGATTGACAAAAAACACATCACCAAAATATTACAAATAAAAAGACTTAAAAAGATTGATATTAATACTGTTTTTTGTTATAATAATTTAAGAAGCGATTTTTTCTTTGCGGTGTGTGCCGCAGGGTGAAAGGATACTTCTATGAATATAGAAAAAGCTGCTCAGAATGCAGAAAACGCTTGGAAGACGTTTAAGAAAAGCGATCCGGTGATGGTGAGAAAATCTTTTTCCATGAAGGATACGGCGTACAGAAAAAGTACGCCGGGACGTGAGGTATGGCACGCTGAAGTGTCATTTGAACAGGATTTTTATCTTGCGCTGCTTATCCTTGCGGCGGCAGGTATTATTTCCTTCGTTGCCGTCAGACGTATGTGGAGATCGTGTTGTCACAGGAAAGCCTGATGCGTCTTTGCCACCGCAGGTCTTGCGGCGGCATACATAGATCAGCTGTAACCCCAATTCGGAGGTAAGTATGAATTCAAAACGCGACAGCCTTTGGCGATACATATTACTTGGTGCATTGTTTGTTGCCGTCAGTATTGTATACGTGTTCATTTTTGTGGATCTTCAGGTATCCGGACAAGATTATTATACCATGTCGCCGTCGGTTTCAAGTGTTACCCGTGTGGTTAAGGTACAGGCTCAGCGCGGTGAGATATATGACAGAAACGGAAAGAAGCTCGTTGAAAACGATTTTGCATATGATATAAGGTTGGACTATGGATCTATGCCGTATTCTTCATCGGGGAAGAACGACGTTATAGTAGATCTTCTTTCCGCACTTGACAAGACGGGGGAGACGGAAAAGCTCGCTTCCCATAAGTATACTCCCTTTAACGTGACACCGGAAGGAGATTCCTTGAAATTTGAATATAACGAGGATTTCTTTGCCCTCGCCAGAGCATCCAAGTATGAAAAGATCGCGGGAGAACTCAACATTCCCGATGATGCAGCAGCGGACGAAGCAGGGGCTGTATTCATGAAAAGATATGCTCTTACAGATGCCGACGGAAACATGAACTACGAGCCTGAAGTTGCAGCAGTCCTTTTCGGCTACAGGATGGATTTCGATATCGTGGATTTTTCCGCCGTAAATCCGTATAACTTTGCCGAGGACGTGTCACTTGAGTATATCGCCACCGTTGGCGAGGCTTCAATAAGGGGATATACGGTATTCTGTGACTATAAGCGTGTGTACAAATATCCCGGATATGCGTCACATATTCTGGGCAGAGTCGGAAAGATATCGTCAACACAGGTTGATTATTATACGGAGCTTGGTTATCCCCTTGATGCTACTG
>CAYYRY010000096.1:0-4612 GCA_964474245.1 uncultured Ruminococcus sp.
AATGCTCACTGAAAGATTGAAGTAACGTCTCTCCAAAGATAAGTTTACAGGGTTCTAAGCCCTACTCATTTGTGCTTGAAAGAGCATTCGACACTCATAACAATTCGGATGGCGAAATGCCATGCTACTCACCTTCACGTGCTGTGTAGTGTGTCTGCTTTCCCAAGAAATATTTTAACACATAATTTTGAATGCTGCGTTACGATTCTGGATTTCATATCCCTTTTGTGCCTTGTAGCGTAGCGGAAAGGAATGGTCATATTTATGGAAAATATTTCGGATATTTTAAAGGGCTGTGCTCTTTTTGACGGTGTCTCGGCAGACGAGCTGTCTCCCATGCTCTCTTGCCTTAACGCCAATACGAGAAAATATAAAAAGGGAGAGTACGTATTCAGACAGGGAGATCGTATTGAGCACGTAACGGTACTGCTGTCAGGCGAGCTTCATATCCAAAGCGATGACTTTTGGGGCTCCCGAAGCATCGTAAACCGCATAGGCGAAGGGGAGATGTTCGGCGAAGCGTATCTTGTCCCCGACGGAGGCTTTCTTCTCAATGACGTTGTTGCAACCGCCGACAGCGAGGTTATGTTTTTCGACGTAAAACGGGTTATTACCACCTGTCCGTCAGCCTGCCCTCATCACACCGCTGTCGTACGCAACCTGTTTTTTGCAATATCTCATAAAAACAGAAATCTCATAAGAAAGCTCGGTCACATGGCACAGCGCACCACCAGAGAAAAGCTCATGTCATACCTCTCCGATGAAGCGAAGAAAAGCGGAAACAACACCTTTGAGATTCCCTTCAACCGGCAACAGCTTGCCGATTTTCTTTCCGTCGATCGAAGTGCCATGTCCTCGGAGCTAAGCAAAATGAGAGACGAAGGACTTTTAAGATTCGAAAAGAACCGATTTACGCTTCTGTAGGTCATACCGAAACGACTAAACAGAAATACCGATCAGCCAAAGTTAAAGACAACTTCCTCACGAATTTATGCTGACGCTTTAGCGACAGAATGGAGATTATTATGAAGATAAAATTTTACGGTTCAAGCCACGGACTTCCCGAAGCCGACCGATTCTGCACCTCCGTGCTTATCGAGGCAAGCGGAAGATACTATTTCGTCGATGCAGGTGCACCTATCTCAAACCTTTTGGTTAGGGATGAGATAAAATTCAAGGACGTTAAAGCATTTTTCTTGACGCATCTTCACGGAGATCATATAAGCGGTCTTCCTCATTTTCTCGACCTAGCCTCATGGTACTATACTGACGCAGACCCGTTGATATTTACACCGAACACCTCCTTGAAGCGCGCTGTCGATTCGTGGCTCGAAACAGTAAAGTGCGAGGGAAGCTTCCGCTACAGCATAACCGAGGAAGGCGCCATCTATTCGGACGGCACGATTGAGGTAACGGCTTACGAAACAGTCCACGACAAGTGTGTCGAGCCGGGGCGCGAACGTCGTTCCTTCGCATATAAGATAACCGAACTGTCAAGCGGTAAAAAGTGTCTGTTCACAGGAGACCTGACCGATAGCATGACAGATTTCCCTTCTACTGCTTTCGAAGAGGAGTTTGATCTGATAGTGACCGAGGGGGCACACTCCCGTGTTGATGAAAACGCACATATCCTGAAGAAATGCAAAACCAAACGAATGCTTATAGGACACGTTAACCCACATGAAAACACCCCCGACGTCATGCGCCGACTTGTGCAGAGTCTGTCATTCCCTGTAAGCACAGCGTATGATGATCTGATATTAGATCTGTAATAGGAGAGCGTTGAAACTTAACTGCACATATGCAGCGCCGCTTTTACGGCAGAATGGAGCTTAGCATGAAATACGATTTCACCACTATAATAGACCGCAAGGACAAGGACGCCCTGGCAGTAGACGGCATTGGCTCAGGCTGGGCACCGGGTGCCCCGAAGGATGGATTTGACGATATCCCTATGTGGGTAGCCGATATGAACTTTCCCACCGTCCCCACGGTTACCGAAGCTATGGCGGAGCGCATCGCCCACCCCGCCTTCGGATATTTTGAAACAAGAGACGAATACTACGCCTCTATCATCGATTGGCACAAAAGACGCAATGGCGTAACGGGTCTTCTTCCTGAGCATATCGGATACGAAAACGGCGTTCTCGGCGGACTTCTCTCAGCCATAGGTACGTTTGCTTCAAGGGGAGATAACGTTCTCCTTCATTCCCCGGTTTATCTCGGATTTACAGCATCCCTCAAAAACAGCGGATATAATATGGTGCTCTCACCCTTGGTTAAGGATGAAAACGGCATATGGCGCATGGATTTTGAGGATATGGAAAAGAAGATAACGGAGCATAGTATCCACGCCGCCGTATTCTGCTCACCCCATAATCCCACGGGCAGAGTATGGGAGAGGTGGGAGATCGAGCGCGCCATGGACATCTATGCAAAGCACGACGTATACGTGGTCTCCGATGAGATATGGTCGGACATTATACTTAAGGGTCACCGCCACGTTCCGACCCAATCCGTCAGCGACGAGGCGAGAGAAAGGACCGTTGCCCTCTACGCTCCCTCAAAGACCTTCAACCTTGCGGGACTTATCGGCGCATACCGCATCGTATACAACAAACGCCTCCGTAACAGAGTCACAAAAGAGTCTTCCCTGTCCCATTACAACAATATGAACGTACTTTCCATGCACGCTCTTATAGGCGCGTACAAGGACGAGGGGCACGAATGGGTCGATGAGCTGTGCGAGGTGATAACTGAAAACGTGCGCTACGCCGTCACTTACGTAAGGGACAATTTTAGGGGAGTCGAAGTGTCGGATCCTGAGGGAACGTATATGTTGTTCCTCAGTTGCTCAGAATGGCTTCGTGAGCACGGTATGACCCTTGACGAGCTTCTCAAGTCAGGCTGGGACGTGGGTGTTGCATGGCAGGACGGCAGACAACACGGCGGAGTTGAGCATATAAGACTTAATTTAGCCCTGCCACTCTCACGCGTTAAGGAAGCCTTTGAGAGGATGGACAAGTACGTTTTTAACCGTGACAATACATAAATCATTATATAAGGAGATACGAACATGAGAAAGAACTTCGGATCCAAAACCTGGCTGTACCCCATGCCCGTGCTTATCGTGGGCACCTATGACAAAAACGGAACCCCTAACGCTATGAACGCAGCATGGGGAGGAATCTATGACACCGGCACTGTAATGGTCAGCCTTGCTGATGATCATAAGACCACAGAAAACATCAAAAAGGCAGGTGCTTTTACCGTAAGCTTCGCAACTGCAGATACCGTAGTCCCATGCGACTACGTTGGAATCGTATCTGCCAACGATGTTCCCGATAAATTTGAAATGGCAGGCTTCCATGCTCAAAAGAGCACTTTCGTTAATGCACCCATAATTGAAGAACTGCCCATGACTCTTGAGTGCAGTCTCATAAAGTTCAACGAGGACGGCATATGTATCGGCAAGATCGAAAACGTAAGTGCCGACGAGAGTATATTGAACGATAGCGGTAATATTGATACAGCAAAGCTTGACCCCATCTGCTGTGACAGCGTCACCTTTGATTACCGCCGTCTCGGTGAAAAGGTAGGAAGTGCCTTCTCAGACGGACGAAAATTAATAAAGTAAAGTGTATCAAATCAGAGGCTTACTTGTAGAAGTCTCTGATTTTTCATTATCACATTTTGACAGCTTCGCATATAAGGAGCATATAATAATATTTTACGGAGGTTTTATGACGAAGCTCCCGGAAAACGAAAGAAAAGAAGCTAACGAAGCGGCAATATACACACTATACCTATATCTGTCTCACTTGACAGATAACCGTGACGGTAAATCTCTAAAAGACTTGATCCACGATCTGACAAAGCAAAAAGCAAGAGAAAAGCTGACACCGAGAGACACAAATAAGCTTCACATACTGCAAAACTCCGTTTCGTTAAATAGCAGGATCTCCTTATCTCGGATTGGCAACTATATTAAAAAAGACGGTAAAGGTGCTTCATGCACATTTACTAATCCCCAAGGGGATTTTTTTATGGTGTTCGGAGGTACCGGAAGCGGAGAGTGGATCGACAACGGTGAAGGTCTGTCAGGCGTGCCGGAAGAGAATACATACTTGCAGTACGGTAATGGCGGAGGTTTGGGAATTAACGTGAAAGTTGACTATGCCACCGATAGTCAGGTTGATGCATTAAATCGTTTTAATTACATAACGGCTAAAAATAATCTTAACAATATCCGAAGAATAATACTTGCAGGACATTCTAAAGGCGGCAATAAAGCTCAGTTTATTACTGTTAATTCAGACTTGCCGGATGCGTGCTACAGCTTTGACGGGCAGGGATTTTCACCTGAAGCCATTGCCGCGTTCAAAAAACGTTTTGTCAACGAATATGAAAAACGTCGAATGAGGGTCAAAAGTATTTCCTCATCCAACGATTACGTAAACGTACTTGGTGAAAGGATGATGCCCGAAAGCGGTATACATTATTTTGAGTCAAGAATGGGATTACACTACCTTGAGGCGATTCTTGATATAAACGGTACACTGCGACCTGAATGCAGCCAGGGACCGCTTTCCGAATACATTGAAAGAGTCTC
>CAYYRY010000096.1:4622-6692 GCA_964474245.1 uncultured Ruminococcus sp.
AGCAGACTTCGAAAATATGCAACGTCAGGCATCATGAACATTATTCAGAAATATGCCGTCAAAGGAGAAGCAGAGTCCGAAGACTCATTGTCTACTGAGGGGATGGCTGCAGGTATAGGAGTTGCAATAGGTGCTCTCCTGCACGGTCTTGCGTGATTACCTTTTCCGGTTAACCTATATTTTTATTCATCTGTCAGTTATTCCGGTTGACACTTAACCTAAGTTTTGCTATAATCAAATTAACCTGAAATGTAGTTTACGTATTACTTCACGACATCATTCACTGAACGAAAGGACAGCATATCTATGACAAAACAGTTTAATTTTTCCATGTGGAACTATCCACCAATCGACTTCGCTGTGCCGAGTGATCCCGACACGTGGGCAGAGTGCGGACTCAACGTTCCTATGGCACATACCCTTGAATACGGAAAGCATTCCCCTGAGAGGCTTCTCCCCTATCTCGACAGATGCGAAGAGCTCGGCATCAAGTGTATCGTCAGAATAATAGGCCTTACTTACGGAGACTACTGCAGTGTTTGCCATGAAGAGTACACAAAGAGACTAACAGAGATACTCGGCGTCCTTCGCGGACACCCCTCACTATTTGGCTTTTTCGTAGGAGATGAGCCTTGTCTCGAGGAACACTTTTCAGCCTGTATCGAATGTATCAGAATACAAAAAAAGCTGGCACCGGAGCTTCATCCCTATCTCAATCTCCACACCTGCATGGATGACACCGACCCTGCCCTGCTCGGCGGCAGAAGCTTCCGTGAGTGGCTCGCATATGCCGTAAAGGACGCGGGACTTGAGGTTTTCAGCTACGGCCATTACGACCAGCTATGGACGGGCAACGAAGACGGCATGGATTCATACTACAGAAATCTCCGCGCCCTGTCCGAGGCAGCTATATTCTCGGGCGCTGAGCTATGGAACACACAGCTCTCCACCGCCCACTATATGTTCCGCATACCCACGGAGTACGATTTCATGTGGCAGATCACAACAGCCGCCGCCCTCGGCAGCAGAGGCATAGTATGGTTCAAATTCTACGACCGCAACCTGGATCACAACGCACACGCCTCCCCCATCGACGACTGGGGAAACAAGACCGAGCAGTATTATAAGCTCATGCGATGTCAGCGCCGCTTCACCGAAATGCACGGTGAGATAATCATGTCTCTCAGATTCAAGAAAGGCTATCTCACAGACAAATCCTACGGAGGCTATGAGCTCTTCGGCGAAGGCTGTCATCCCAACGTAAAGAACGTGCGCGGAACGGAGCAGGCAGTTGTCAGCTTCTTTGAGGACACCTCAGGCAGTGAATACCTCTGCGTAGTAAACGCCTCCCAGACGACCCCCGGAGTATTCCGCATTGATTTTGACCGAGACATAACCGAGCTTATGGAAGTCTCGCTAAACGGAAGATCAGCCTCCCCGTACAGCGCCGGTAACACCGACGTTCACTGGGACGGCAAGTGGCTCCACCCCGGTCAGATGTGTCTGTACCGCATTGAAAAGAAATAACAAACGCAGAAGGTGACTGACGGTGGTCGGGCACCTTCTGTGTTTGTTAAACGGTAAAAACTAACGTTGCACCGTAGTGACAGTACAAAACATAAGCATATCCTATAGTGTAGGCACAATATGCAAACACATTATAACTAAGAAGTCCTGCATTTACATCAAATTCACCTTGAAATGCATTCGGCTCAGCATTCAACCAACGCCGCATTTCCGGATCATAGTACCTATAATGCAGTAGTAGAACCCGGTCTTCCGGTCATAGATGTACCCGCGATACCTGAACGTACTCAGATTGGAAATATGCGTAGATATAGTAATATTCGCATTATCCGCGTTATATACGGCAATAACTTTTCCCATGCATCATTGGTATAGTTTGCAACCGCTCGGTGTCGAGGTGTGTACCACACTTAAATTGTACCATAATTTGAAAACTCAGTCAAGGTAAGCTACATAACTTTGATTACCGGCACAATTATGATTTGGTGTTTTTGTTGATTATGCATATGGTGGCTTGAGATTCATTAGCTATAGATATTTTCC
>CAYYRY010000097.1:0-6682 GCA_964474245.1 uncultured Ruminococcus sp.
AAACGGACATTATGCACAGATCATTCACTTCAAAGGTTGGGACGATCCCGAAGGACTCCCTGAGGATTGGGACCAACACACAAATAAGCAGCTTATCATTCATTTTGAAGACAAGGACCTTTTAATACAGGTATGGGCATCTAACCTTATTTCCATGGAAGAGCTTCGTAATGTAGCCGAAGGACTTTCCTTCGAGCCTACCGAGGACGGATCTGTTGCAGTTAAACTGCATACCTGTGACTGACTTAACTTACTTATAAGTTTCTCTCCTAAAACAAACGCAGAGCACAGAGGATACTTTCCTCCGGCTCTGCGTTTATTTAAATTTATTATACTTCAAAGGTAAAACCTTCCCAAGGTATGTTAACCTGTTTATGATCCGTAATGATTTCATCAACGTGCAAAAGAAGCGGGAAATCCTTTAAGTCGAGTTTACCGGCTGAAGACGCCGTTTTTACGGCTCTTGCCACTCTTTCGGCAACCACAAGGGATTCAAGAGTTACACCGTTGAGCTCGGCTTTAGCTTCGTCAATTGTAAGACCGCGTCCGAGAAGGATGCCTATCAAACGTGTTCTGCCGCCGTAAACGGTAACGTACAGGTCTCCTGCACCGACAGAGAGGTTTTCAATCGTACCGCTGCCCTGATATTCAAGAAGCTTGTACATTTCCTTTATACCCTGACCGAAAACTGCCGCTTGAGAATTAAAGTGAAGAGGGCTGTCTGTACCGAAAGCCTTTTGATTTAAGCCTATGGTAAGAGCTATACCGAGGGCATATCCGTTTTTGAGAGCGACGGCACTTTCGATTCCCGTAACGTCTGTGGAGAGGCTGACGTGGTAATAGTCGGTTGCCATAATGGACTTGATGCGCCTCAGTATATCCATATCATCACCGCAGAAGGCGACCTCAGTCTGGTCGTGGGCGACAAGCTCGTAGCTGGTGCAGGGACCCCCTATGGCATTAACGGAAAGCGTTTTACCAAGCTCACGCAGCTTTCTTTTCCAAATATCGGGATATGTCAAAAGCCGTCCGTCCTCCGTATCGTAAAGCCCCTTCGTAACGCTGAGCATCGGAACGTGAGATGGCACAAGCGGCAGAACGTTATCGGCGAACCAGTCCACTCCAAAGCTTGATACGCCGCAAATGAGCAGGTCGGCGCCGTTAAGTGTATAGTCTACCTCTTCAAACTGATAATACTCCACCCCCTCGGGGAAACATTTGTTAAATTTAGGGTGCTTGTCCGTCCTTCGGCAAGCATCGATTATCTCTCTGTCCAGAGGCGTGCCGACAAGTCTTACCTCATGTCCGTTCTCTCTTGCGGGAAAAGCCAGGGCAGAGCCCATCATTCCCGAACCGACTATTGTTACGATTGCCATTGATTTGATTCCTTTTTCATTATGGGATATTTTATACTTTGTTATCCGATCTGCTATTTTAAAGACGTCCATATTATATCACATTTTAATGCTTCTATCAATACCGAACGCGTTTTTGAAGTGGCTTTGATAAACTGTAGACAATACTGCTTCATAAATATTAATAAAGACCCTTGACAAACACAGCAAATAATAGTACGATTAACTTAACACATTAATTAATCGAGGTACAGCTATGCACACTTACAGACCCGTAGAATCGCTCGAATCCCCATTTGAAATGCCGCCGGTGTTTCCGACTGCAAAGGATCATCCTCGTATCCTTATCACACCTGCCGATGTAGAACGGGTAAGGAAGAACCTATATCACCCCGACCATAAAGCAGCATACGATCTGTTTTGTCAATCAGCGTCTACGCCTTTCCTCTTTACAGATATTTTCGAGTACTCCCGCCATACCCTTGAGTCCATCGCGGACAAGGCACTTTCATATCTTTTGTTTAACGACAGAGAAAAGGGAGAGGAATCGATAAAAGCGATACTTCACGTACTGAGAAATCTTTATATTTCTCCGAAGCACGATATCCGCCTTGAATACGGACACGTTATGTATACGGCTGCAAGGGTGTACGACTGGGCGTTCGATCTTACGACACCTGAGGAGCGCGAGGAGATCGTCTCACATTGCGAGTATAAATTAGGTCCGAACTTTGAAGTGCAATTTCCCCCGAGCATGCAGGGAATGGTCACGGGTCACGGAAGCGAAGCGCAGATGTTCCGAGATTGGCTTTCACTGGGTATTGCTGCATTTGATGAATATCCCGATATATACAATTACGTAGCGGGCAGAATATGGGAGCAGGCTGTCGCACCGAGAAATTATTATTTTCACTCGGGGGCACATTGGCAGGGCTCTGCATACGGTCCGGGCAGGTTTTGCCATGACTTGTTTTGCGATCTGATATTCTATAAAATGACAGGTGGAAGAGTACATATTTTCACAGAGCAAATGGAAGAGGCGGCAATCACTTTCCTTTGCAATATCCGTGCAGACGGTGAGCCCTTCCGAGACGGAGACGATTACGCTGACAGAGGACAACAGTATTCCACCCTGAGCTACCGTACTTCTGCATTTTACGCATCAGCTCTCTACGGTAATCCTGTCCTACGTGACTACGGCTTAAACGGTGAACGCCTTCCGACGTCCGCTTCTACCGTACTCCTGATCGACGAGCCTTCGGTGGGATTTATGGATCACAAGAAATACATCCCCCGCATTCGCTACGCGAGATCACCGAGAGGTCAATACGTGGCTCACACGAAAAACGGTGCATCAGTGTACTTTAAGGTGGGCGAATCCTATTCGGCAAATCACGAGTGGAAGGATAGCGGGTGCTTTATGATCTTCTATAAGGGAAGCTTAGCTTCAGCCGCAAACTGCTATGAATACACCTGTGCTTCGGATGAAAATACCTTACACGGGTATGCCTCACCGCTTGATTTTATGTACAATAAGATGACGGTATCATCCAACTGTATGTTAGTGTATGATGAAACTGAGGACGTAGAGCCGAGGTGGGGAAACTCAGGCGGACAGAGAGCCGATGCCCTTTCAAATCAGGAAAATGAGTTTTTTGAGGATTGGCTCGGCAAGGAGACGATCAAATGGGCGAAGATCCTGGCACACGGACATAAGGCAGACCGCGAGGGATATCTGAAATATTGTATGCTCATGGGCGACCACACCAACGCTTATTCCGATAAGGTCAAAAGCTACCGCCGCACCTCCGTTACTCTGAATCCCGATAAAGCAGATAAGCAGCTTATAGTGGTTATATTTGACAGGCTTGAGACCCGTGATCCTGCTGCTAAGAAAACGTGGCAGATGCACACCATGGGTGAGTATAAAGTGAACGGCACACGTGCAGTGACCGTGCACCGAGACGGAGGCGTGCTGGTATGCGACACGCTTCTCCCGAAAAAAGCAGAGCTTAAAGTTATTGGTAACGAGGAAGAGCGCTTTATAGTTAACGGAGTAAACTTGGCAGAGAAGTGTGACCCCATTCGTCAGCCGATACGTGAAGACGGAAGAGGAAGGCTGACGGTTTCTCCTTCAAAGCCTGCAGAAACAGAATATTTCCTTCACTCAATGTACGTAACGGACGTGGGAACGTCCATGCAAGCCGCCTCCGATCTCATTGAAGGGGAAGAATATTTCGCCGCAAAGCTTGACGGGAATATGGTCCTGTTCCCGAAGGGAAAGGGTGAGCTCGAGAAGCTGACTGTCGACCTCGGAGAGGGAAGCACGCTGTACGCGACTAACTTAGCACCCGGAAAGTGGACGGACGGTCACTTCGGTTTTATCGTTGAAGGTGAAGAAAAAATGCTTGTCGTAACGGACAAGGGAGAGAAAACGTATTGGCGTTTTGCCGAATAACTAATTCAACACAGCGGCTCAATCACGAGCCGCTGTGTTGTGGGTATCGTAAGAATTGAAATGTCCATACATCGGCAGTTAATGTGTTGTTGATCGGTGTTTGAGTTTTACAGTTTCTCATATAATGTCAATAGGATCAACGATAAAAAGACTTCGACGCGAACGTGATATGACGCAGGAACAGTTAGCGGAGTATCTCGGTATTACCGCAAATGCAGTATCACAGTGGGAATGTGACAGAACAGCTCCGGATATTTCGCAACTTCCGATCCTTGCAAATCTATTTGAGGTAACAACAGATCATTTGCTTGGAGTAGACGTATCTCAAAAGCAGGCGAATATAGAACTGATACGACGTGAGGCATGGAATGCTTGCAATCAAGGAGACAAAGAAACCGCGGCAGATGTCATGAGAGCAGCGCTTACCAAATACCCAAACAGCTAAAAAATGATGTCTGATCTCACGGTTTTTCTCTATCAGCGGGCTTTTCATCAAAACTGTACTTCGGAAAAACGTAAAGCCATCTGTACCGAAGCTTGCGAATATATTGATAAGATCATCGCAGGATGTAATGATATCAATATCCGTGTGGAAGCAGTTGAGCTTGCCTGCAATATCTTTCCCACAGTGGGAAGATATGATGATGCGGTCAAACTCATATCAGATATTCCCTCGGTATCAAAGGATGAAATGCTGTTAGCTTTGTACAGCGGTCAAAAATTAATTGAGCTTACGAAAGATATTATTTGTAAAACAGTCAGCTCGGCAGCGGATAGGATCATTATGCTTGCATCTATGACCGATGATGAAGGGACCCCGGTTTATGATGTGAGAACACAGATTACGCTATACGAAAAAGCAATTTCGCTTTATAAAACGTTGTATGAAACGTAGGATTATTTCTTTGATGCTGAAAGCCTTGCCGAAGCAGAAAAACGTATAGCGCACATTTTTGCTTTAAGAAGAGATACCGATAATGTGTTAAAACATCTTGGCGAATGTGTTAAGTACGTCGTACAATTTGACACGTATGATGAAACAAAAGATACTTATACTTCCACGATACCTTACGGCAGATCACCCGTGGGTATAAATCGGAACAACAAGCATAACACAAGTCACGAAATGCTTATGAGATTGAACAATGATACTGACTACGATTTTATTCGTGATGATAACGAGTTTAAGCATCTCATAGAAAAACTGCGCAGAACGGATAATTTAAAATAAACAATGAGCAGGAGCAGCCAACGGTACTGATTTGGCTGCTCCTGCTTTTACTACGTTACTTCAAGCAAAATCTCAACAAATCGTGATTAAACCAACAGTTTATTTTGTAAACCTGTATCCAACAATGCGGTTATGGAAAAAGAATAAATGCTGTGGTATAATAGTATCACAAAGATCTTTGGAATAACTTAATGAGGTGTACTGATAATGGAAATACAACTATCGAAAAAATTGAAGTCAATGCGACGGAAAAAGAATTCCACACAGGATGATCTTGCAATATATCTCGGTATATCAGCACAAGCTGTTTCGAAATGGGAACGAAACGAGGGCTACCCTGACATAACGCTGCTTCCTAAAATCGCAGGATATTTCCACGTTTCCGTAGATGAACTTCTTGGTGTTGACGAAATAGCCGGACAAAACAGAATTGATGAAATTACGTCAGAATATAACCGACTCCGTCATCACGAACCGCTTGATCCCGATTACAGGCTCGATGAGGAGATCGAACTGGTTCGAAACGCACTTCATGAGCTTCCCGGCGTATTCTTCTTCGAACAGCTTCTCGCAGCGGATCTGTCATGGAAAGGGAAGCATACCGATGACGTTTCCGAAAAGACGAAACTGTTTGAGGAAGCTATTTCTCTGTGTGAAGACATTCTTGCACGTTCAACGGAAGACCGATGGCGTGACTGTGCAAAGCAGATATTACTTGTGATGTATGCAGATCTCGGTATGACCGAAAAAGCACTTGAACTTGCATACCAAATGCCTACACCGAGATGTACTTGTGAATATATGCTTACTCATATTTTACGAGGTGATGATCTGAAAAATCGAAGAAAACTCAATGCTGTTTTATACTATCAAATTATCAGAGAATCCGTTCTGAGCCTTAGTGAAGAAGGGTTTTCCGCTCAGAATATGTTGAATGAAAAAGAACTTGCCGTAGCCGGAATCGGTGAAAATGAATATCTTACTGCATTAGTGAATGTTATTTCACAAAAGTGAATTCATTATGTAACTAACAAAAATGCTGCCCCTATCAGCACACGGTTGATGTTGATAGGGACAACGTTTTTCGTTACGCGACTACACTCATTTCATCTTACTTTTAGGAAGATAAGGAGCAATCCTTTCTATCTGTTCCTTATAACGCTTTTCGCCTTGTACACTACTGAAAAGTCCCTCGTTTTCTGTTAGAGTTTGATATGCCCACCAGCATACATATTCTCCTTTTTCTTTCGTATCATCTTTAGGGGTACATAGCTTATTTTCTGTAAGCATATTCATGAGAGGACAATTGTAAGTAAGCTTGGTATCTATTGACAGATCAGCATATTTCACATACAGATCAATTGCTTTTTCAAGTTCAGTATATCCGATATCATAATGTTCCATTCTGAAGTTTTTACCTGCTAAACGCAGATGGAAATCCGCACGCATAGGAAGCCAAGCATCGATATCTGTTGAAGTGTCGCGCATAACGTCAATCAGTTTCAATATCATTTGGAGTTTCTCGGAAGCATCTGCTAAATCACACGTTCCTGTACAATTATAGAAAATATATCCCAGAAAAGATTTGAAATTCTCCTGACGTTGCAAATTGAATTTTTCTTGATCATTATGATAACT
>CAYYRY010000098.1:0-6644 GCA_964474245.1 uncultured Ruminococcus sp.
CGAAATCATTTTGCGACAGATTATGTAACGCTCTGTACGCTTTTAGCTTTTCGGCTATTATTATTTTACATATTTTCTGATTCACTTTACGTTCTCGCTTAAATAAAAATTGATCTATGCCATATAAAAATAAAACACACCTCGGTGGGTGTGAAAAATTCTTGAAATTAAAAAAACAGCACACCCGATATCGGATGTGCCGCAATGCTATGAAGAATTAAACTAAATAATTAAGCAAATGGAGGCTATCCGATAATATATATGTTTTCATAGTATTTAGCCTCCTTCTTAATTAATTTATGACATATCTTATGTTATAAAGTATAACATAGATTTCCGGTAATGTCAATATAAATTCTCCTAAATACTATCAACCGTTGGTTTACAGAATATAATATCAGCCGTCCCAATTTTAGAGACGGCTGCTTTATTCAGTTCTTTAAGCTTTGCATGGGAGCGGGGATTCTTCCGCCGCGTGCGATAAACTTTGATGAACTTGTGTTATGTACGGGCATGATGGGGCCGTTTCCGAGGAGTCCGCCGAATTCGAGCTCTTCGCCTGCCTGTCTGCCGATGGCGGGAATTACGCGCACAGCCGTCGTCTTGGAATTGACCATACCGATAGCGGCTTCGTCTGCGATTATTGCTGAGATCGTGTCGGCGGTGGTGTCTCCGGGGAGAATTATCATGTCAAGTCCCACGGAGCATACAGCGGTCATTGCTTCAAGCTTTTCAAGGGTAAGCTCACCGCATCTTGCAGCGGCGATCATTCCGGCGTCCTCTGAAACGGGTATAAATGCGCCTGATAGGCCTCCAACGTGGGAGGATGCCATAACGCCGCCCTTCTTTACCGCGTCGTTGAGAAGCGCCAGAGCAGCCGTAGTACCGTGCGTGCCGCACTTTTCAAGCCCCATCTCCTCTAAGATATAAGCGACGGAGTCACCTACAGCGGGTGTGGGAGCAAGTGAAAGGTCTACGATACCGAAGGGAACACCAAGCTCACGGGATGCAACCGTACCGACGAGTTGTCCCATACGGGTGATCTTGAAGGCTGTTTTCTTGATAATGTCAGCAACCTCGGTAAGGTCACCGTCGGGGCATTTCGTAAGCGCCGCACGGACAACACCGGGGCCCGATACACCAACGTTGATAACGCAGTCGGGCTCACCGACACCGTGGAATGCGCCCGCCATGAAGGGGTTATCCTCGGGGGCGTTACAGAATACGACAAGTTTTGCGGCTCCGATACAGTTTCTGTCGGCGGTAAGCTCAGCGGCGCGCTTTACTGCATTACCCATGAGGGCAACGGCATCCATGTTGATACCCGCCTTGGTTGAGCCTATGTTTACGGATGAACAAACGTGCTCCGTTACGCTGAGTGCCTCGGGGATGGAAGCGATAAGTTCAAGGTCACCTGCAGCAAAACCCTTCTGAACGAGGGCGGAGTAGCCTCCGATAAAGTTTACACCCAGTTCGCACGCCGCACGCTCAAGGGTCTTGGCGTATTTCACGGGATCTCCTCCGGAAACCGCCGTGAGCATTGCTATGGGAGTTACGGATATTCTTTTGTTAATGATTGGAATACCGTAGGTTCTTTCGATCATCTCACCGGTGGACACAAGATTCTTTGCAAGTCTTGTAAGCTTATCATAAACCTTGCGGCAGGACGTGTCGATGTCGCTGTCTGCACAGTCAAGGAGGGAAATACCCATGGTGATAGTGCGGACGTCAAGGTTTTCGTTTTCGATCATATTGATCGTTTCAAAAATGTCTCTTGTATTGATCATTATCAGTTCCTCGAATCAAGCTTAATCAGATGCGGTGCATTGAGTTGAAGATATCCTCATGCATAACGTGTATCTTCATGTTGATCTCATCTCCGAGCTTTTCAAAGGAAGTTGCAAGCTCTGCAAAATCGGAGGAGATATCGCTGATATCCACGACCATTACCATAGTGAATATGTCCTGGAGGACAGACTGAGTAACGTCGAGAATGTTTGCGTTGAATTTGGCACATTCCGTGCTTACCTTTGAAAGAAGTCCGACTGTGTCATGTCCGACAACCGTAATTATTGCTTTTGTCATAACGATCTCCGTTCTGCCTTTCGGCTGTTCAAATTTATTTTGATTTATGCTCTTTTTAGTATCTCACAGACTATATCGTAAAGTCTGTCAAGGGACGAGATACCAAGTGTTTCTGAGGGGGAGTGGAGGTCCTTGATATCGGGACCGATGGATATAATGTCCATATCGGGAACGCGCTGCATAAGCAGACCGCATTCAAGGCCTGCGTGGATACCTATGGCGCATCCGTCTTTGCCGAAAAGGTCGCGGTATACGTCAAGGTAAACCTCACGCATTACGGAAGACGCAGAGTACTTCCAACCGGGATATCTGCTGTGGTTGGTAACGGTAAATCCTGCTAGATTACTCACGGACTTCATTTTAAGCTCCATGTCGTCAAGGGAAGCTTCGACCGATGAACGGGAGGTTACGGTGACTTTTACACCTTCTGTGGTTACTCTGATAACGGAAAGGTTATAGGACGTTTCAACAAGTCCTTCAATTCCGCGGGACATCATAACGGGACCCGAACGGAACGTGCTGATGAAGTCAACGATCCTTGCACTTGACGGTGCTTCTATCACACGTACTGCACGGTCGGTGCACCAGCATTCGAGAGTGAAGCCGTTATCGTCTTCCACAAGCTCATGCTTTACGAGCTCCTTGACCTTCTGAAGGACAGGCTCGAGGTCTACTCTCTCAGAAACCGCGAAAACAGCTTTGCAGTCGCGGGGAATAGCGTTATCCTTTTCGCCTCCGTACCAGCTTACAAGATACACGTCGGTAAGCTCACCTATAAATCTGAGCGTGCGTGCCACGGTCTCGATGGCATTGGCGCGGCCGAGATTAATGTCTTCTCCCGAGTGACCGCCGTAGAATCCTGAAACGGACAGCTCATAGAAGGTCATGTTATCAGCACTAAGAGACACTGTGGGACAGTACGTGAAGTCTGAACGGACACCGCCTGCGCAGGAAACGGTAGCGACACCTTCGCCTGCTGAGTCAAGATTGATCATTCTGCGAGATTTAAGGAGTGAAGTATCAAAAGCAGTCATTCCATCCATGCCGACCTCTTCTCCGACTGTAAACAGACATTCAAGCTCGGGATGGGGAATATCATCAGAATCGAGAAGAGTCATCATTACTGCAACAGCAACACCATTGTCAGCACCGAGTGTAGTACCGTTAGCAGTGAGCAAATCGCCGTTTCTGATAAACTCAATGGGGTCAGATGTAAAATCGTGTTTGATACCGGGCAAAGCTTCACAAACCATATCGGTGTGCCCCTGCAAAACTACAGGTGACTTGGTTTTATATTCTTCAGAGCTTGCACTCTTTCTGATAAATACGTTATTTGCTTCATCTCTTACGCAGAAGAGCCCTCTCTTTGCGGCAAATCCTTCAAGATGCTCTGCGATATCTCTCTCATTACCCGATCCCCTCGGAATCTGAGATATCTCGGTGAAATAATCAAATACTTTTTTATGAATAACGTCGCTAAACATATTAAATACCGTACCTTATATAAATTTTCTGAGGTTTTCAAGACCGCGGCTTATGCCGACGAGATTGTCCTCAACACCCTCGTATTCAATGGTGATGTAACCGTCGTAACCGCTGTTTTTCAGTATACGGACGGTGTCTTCAACGCGAGCGTCGCCGCATCCTATTACTGCGCCCTGCAGATAATTATTTCCCGATGTTTTGAACCATCCTCTACCTTCGGATTTTCCGTTAGCCTCAGAGTTGAAATGGAAGTCCTTTGCGTGTACGTGGACGACTTTGCTTGCAAGGGCTGTGACGGCATCTACAGGATCATCATCGGCACACATGAAGTTACCGATGTCGAGAAGCAGACCGAAATTCGGGTGACACACTTCATTAAGCAGACGCTCAACGCGGCTGTGTTCCTGAATATAAAAGCCGTGATTTTCGAACATCGTTCTGATCCCCGCCTTTTCTGCGTATTCAGCAACTTCGCGGCAACAGTATACCATGACTTCGAGTGCTCTATCAAAGGTTATGCCCGAACCCTCGGAAAAATTACCGTAGGAGACATCGTGTCTCATCATGGGAACACCAAGATAAACGGCGTTGTCTACGAGCTTTTTCACCCTCTCGATCTCCTCTCGATAAGACTTGAGATCGTTTTTCGTAAAGTCAGCACCGACGTCGAAGGCTATGATGGGGAGGTCTATCTTTTCCGAATGTTTTCTAAGCGAAAAGAGAACCTCGCGGGAATTAGTTTCTTCGTTATCATCAAGCTCAAAGGCTTCAAACCCCATACGCTTGGCTTCATCCATAGTGCCGATCAAGCCGAGCTTGTCTGGATTTTTGTAGTCGCCGAAGCTGTAGGAGGAAACTGCGATTTTCATATGTATTACCTCATGTAGTTTTATAGTACAATTAAAAATATTATACTTCATATAGGTGTCAATGTCAAGGGAAAACGGCTGATTTGAAAAAACAGCAGGGCACTGTTATGTGTTAATTGACAGTATAAAACTCAATACTGTCAGTAATAACAGCTCCGTCGCCAAACAACGCCATCGCCATTTTGGAGTATTCGCCGTACATACTACCGCAGACAATCTAACCCTTTGTGTATGTGCCGATATCCTGCATTGTACGCATACCGTAACCGTAATATGCCATTATGTGTAACGCAGTATTTGTAAAAAAATACCGAAGCGCAATACCGTACCCGCTATGATAGGTACCACGCTCCGATATTCATATTTATCTACGCTTTTTCAAGGAATAACGGTCTCAATTGTTCGCCGACCATAGCTGACTCATAGGCTTCAATGAGTCTTGAAAAATCACACACGAGTGAGTGTGGTTTGTTTGTGGGTTCATCCTGAAGCATCGGTACGAAATAAACGTTTTTCCTGTTCAGCAAATACCCGATATTCGCAAGATTTGCCGACATTGCGTCGTTTGTGGCAAGGGCGATTATTACGGGACGGTTGTTCCGCATATGTGCTTTTGCCGCCATGGTTACGGGTGTGTCGGTTATACCGTGGGCAAGCTTTGCAAGGGTGTTGCCGGTACACGGAGCGACAATTAACGCATCGAGCTTTATCTTAGGACCTAACGGCTCGGCGGCTTCTATGGAGCTAACAGGATTTTTACCCGTGATCCTCTCGATTTCGCCTATCAGTTCACTTGCCTTTCCGAAGCGCGTGTCGGTATTAAAAGCGTTAAAGCTAACGATTGGCAGAATATCGTATTTTTCTGCTAAACTTTTAAGTATTTCAAGACTATGCGCATGAGTACAAAAGGACCCGCAAATTGCATAACCGATCATAATATACCTTCTTCCGATAGAGAGTCCATGACAGAGTCAAATATTATCTTACCTGCTGTAAACGGAGAGCATTTGCCGGGGAGAGACAATGCCTTTATCACTCTTATCCCATGCTCTCCGGCAGCATCGCTGTCAATACCACCGTTAAGCGAAGCAAGATCAATAAAAAGCTGACCGTAGGGAAGTGATTTTATAACCTTATCGTCGAATATCATGTGAGGAACCGTATTGAATATTGCATCGAAGGAGGAAGGTGATTCTCTGTATTCGGAGAGCTTAATTGTCATACATCCGTCGCACTCAGCCCACGCCAGATCGCGTTTACTGCGGGCAATACAGGCTACTCTGCATCCGAGAGCGATAAGTCTCAAAGCAAGTGTTCTGCCGATTCTTCCGTAACCGACCACACATACCTCGCTGCCCGAAAGAGTAATGTCCATTTCTCTGATAGCAATGGCAATCGCTCCTTCAGCAGTAGGAACGGCATTTTTAATCTGAAAATCCTCAGATTCATAATAATCTGTTATCCGTCTGTTATTCTCAGCGGCAAATCTTTGAATATTCGCAGGAACCTTGCCTCCGAAAATCAAGCAGTTCTTGTCAACGGATTGAATGATTTCCGTTATACGCGGTATATATACGTCAGACCTTACTGTATTCTTACCGCAGTTAAGCCTGACTCCGTCGGTGGTGAGAGGGAGGGGAAGTACCACTGCAGATGCCCCGCCGATTGCCCCGCGCCAATCTGCTGAACGCACAAAAGTATCTTCATTGTATTCATGTGTTTTGCAATCAATCCCCCAAAGAGCACACTCTACCCCCAAACGTGCAAACAGAGAGCAAACAGCAGCCTGACGGCTGTCACCGCCAAGGATACCGATCTTAGTTTTTGATTTCATACTTAACATACCTTTCAAATTCAGTAAACTTCATAAATTGAAATATAATCGGAAATATCCAAAGTCATTGTATGCGCTTACTGAGGCCTTTGCCAAACATAAAATGATAAAACAAAAACGAATTTTCTTGATAAAAGCATAAAATATTCGAATATTTTCTTGACCTCGTGAGAGATTTGTTATATAATATACGTGTATTAGTATACAAACTATATTTTTTCAAAGGAGATAATGGAAAAATGGCGAATTTAGCATATTCTAAAGAAGTCGAAAATATGTGCTGCGTTGCTAAGGGCCCCAACCACGGTCCCGCACCCATTCCCGAAGAGGGCAAGTGGGTACAGGCAAAGCAGATCACTGACATATCAGCA
>CAYYRY010000099.1:0-6624 GCA_964474245.1 uncultured Ruminococcus sp.
GCACCTGCCTCGATCATAACGACCTTCTTTTCGGAAGCGGCAACGGTAAGCTCAAGATGGCTTCTCTTTCTCTGCTCGGAAGTGGGGTTGATAACGATACCCTCTTCGTCGGTAAGACCTACGAAAACACCGCCGATAGGACCGTTCCACGGAATATCGGAAATGGAAAGAGCGATGGACGCACCGATCATACCTGTGATCTCGGGAGAGCAGTCATGGTCTACGGAGAGCACGAGAAGGGAGATCGCAACGTCGTTGCGGAGATCCTTGGGGAAGAGAGGACGGATAGGTCTGTCGATAACACGGGAGGTAAGGATAGCCTTCTCGCTGGGTCTTCCCTCTCTCTTGAGGTAAGAGCCGGGGATTCTACCTACGGAGTAAAGTCTTTCCTCGAAGTCGATGGAAAGGGGAAGGAAGTCGATACCGTCGCGGGGACGCTCGGAAGCTGTGGCGCAAGCGAGAACCGCTGTGTCACCGTAGCGAACCAGTGCGGAACCGTTTGCAAGGCCTGCCATCTTGCCTGTCTCTACTGTGAGAGGACGGCCTGCAAGCTCATATGAAAACTTTCTGTAATTCTCAAACATTTTTAAATATCCTTTCGTAATTTTAATATCTACGCCAAGGAGGTTCAGCACTTAAAGAAACACACAGCAGCTGTATGTGTGCTTGTTTAACTGCTAAATCCCCTGTAGGCGTCTGCTTCTTTCGTATAAACTATAGTTTTCAGGGGGGTACAAAAATACCGCGGCAGATCGGCAGATACCGAACTGCCGCAGTATCGTTCAGAAAATATTAAGACACTTCCGCATAAGATGCGGCAATACCTTATCCTCAGGCGGATAACTTATCTTCTGAGACCGAGCTTCTCAACGATTGCACGGTAACGCTCGATGTCGTTCTCCTGGAGATAGCCGAGAAGGTTGCGGCGGTGACCAACCATCTTGTGGAGGCCGCGGCGGCTGTGGTGGTCCTTCTTGTTGGACTTAAGGTGCTCGGTGAGGGTGTTGATGCGATGTGTAAGGATCGCGATCTGAACCTCGGGAGAACCTGTGTCGCCCTCGTGTGTCTTGTACTGCTCGATAATAGCTGTCTTTTCTGCCTTTGTAATCATTTTTCTTCACCTCATAAAAATATTTTTTTCTTCCGTAAACTCAGAACTCGGCGGGTGAACCGCTTTTCGTGTCCGTTGTGTCCGCAATGGTTGCTAAACAAACAGGCACAGCGCTTTGCCCGAATCCCGTGTATACGGCATACGTGATTTATTATATCACAGTTTTTTTGATTTGTAAAGATGTTTAGTGAGTTTTTTTAATATTTGCAAAAATTATTGTATATCCGACGTCCGTACCTGCAGTTACCCCCATCGACCTCTCGCCGTACATGACAATCCCCCGTGCTAACCGCAAGCGGAGCACGGGGAAACAGATCAATCAGATATTATGTTAGGCGGATTCAGAGACTGAGCGCCGCGGAAAGCCACCTCCAAGGATGCACTGTCACAGCCCGACAGATCCTTAAAGCTTCCGTCCTCGTTATAGATCACGTCAAGGTCATATTCGAACTGATAAAACGCACCGCCGTAATACACCTGAGACGCTTCATCACGGCGCTTTATCTCGGCTATGATGGCAACAAGTTCCTCTCTTTCGATCTCTCCCGCCAGAACAACCTCTGGCATGCTTTGGGCGGCGTACATTTTGAGAGACCTGCCGTCCGCGTCTGTGTAATGTTGTCTGATAAATAATACAAGCAGTTCATAGCTGATAGTCTTATAATGCTTTGTTCTGTGCTCAACGGAGCCGTAATACATTAAAACGTCATCCATCGTACCGTCAAAAAGGATATCGTAGGGAATATCGACCTCATATCCCACCGCCGGAAGAGAAGCCTCAATATCCTCGCGGGTAAGAGCATATTCATCTATGAGGGTCTTCAGCGGAAACGGGCTTTCGCGGAGTACCGAAATGTCTATATACCTGGCACCGTACCTCTCGTTCAAAATAGTCCGACATTCGTAAGCCACCTGATCGGTACATCTGCCGATACATTCGTACCAGGTCTTTCCCGTCTCTGCCTCATTTTTTTCGTCACCGATCTCCACGGGATCTTCCCAATCGTATATGCGGCAGAACGCCTCGCCAAGCTCCGCGGCATAGCTCACCACCGAGTCAAAATCATTTCCCCTGACGTCGAGGGCAGACAGTTCCTCTCTGAACGACCCATCCTCATTGTATATCACACTGTAATCGTAATCAAACGTCAGTGCATATCCGGTTGTCGAAAACGTGCTTTCCATGATCTCACGAAGTTCATCCTCGCAGAGGCGGTAATGATACGCAAGCTCAGGAACACTGTATCCGAATTTACGTCGTCTTTCATTCGTGCCCATCGCAAGCCCCTCGGGTGCGCTTTCGTAATCGAACAGTTCGAAGATCGCCTCACGGTAATTACTGTACCTATACATACGTCTATAGAATATTTCATTGTATTTGTAGTATTCGTCGCAATAGTCATAGTCGCCGAACAAAACGTCAAGGTTCATGGTGTAATTGCTCACAAGATCAATGCAGCAATCAAGCTCCTCCCTCGTTATTCCGTGTTGGTCAATATAATCCTTGACCGTCAGCTTATTGCATTTTCCTTTAATAAACGCGCCTAAGCTGTCATAACGCATTTTCTTGTATATGCGGTCTACCTCGTTGGTTTTATACCATTCGTCATCAAGTCCGTTGACAAATGCTATGAGCTCCGCGGGAATATTGTGATAATAGGAACTACCGCCTGACATATGATGCCCTTCCGGGCACTCGTACGGCGTTCCGCCGATGGCAGAGCTGCCCTTACCCTCGATCCAGGAATATTCCCCCGTCTCGGTCTTGTACGTCACGGTACCGTGCACCTCTCCCGGCACCGACGGAGACACCGTGCTTTCCGACGTGTCGGGAGCCACGGTCTCCCCGCCGTACGTCTGCGTGTCCGTTTCGGTCTGTACCTGTGAGTCCGTATCGGTCTGCACCTGTGTGCCAGCACTGTCACTCTGCGCTCCCGTCAGCTCCGGAGGAATCTGCGGCTTCGCGCCGCTTCCGAAATAATACGACACCGAAAACGCGCTCCCCGCAAGCACCGTCAGACAAACGACCGCCGCCACGCATTTTTTCACTGCAGCCGTACGCCTGTCTCTCTTTGCCTTCGCCTTGGCGATCTTCGCCTCAATATTCGCCGTCCATCTTTCATAATCCTTCATAAACAAAGCCTCCCTCCTCAAGCTTTTCGCGAAGCGATGCCTTCGCCCTGTACACGAGATTCTTCATCTGAGATCTGCTTCGCTTCAGTACGCGTCCCGCCTCATCCGGGGAAAGCCCCTCGAAATAAATGAGATACAGCACCTCTCTGTAGTCCGCCTTCAGCTTATCCATCGCCGCCCAAAGCTCTCTTTTCGTCTCCTCACGTATAACGGCATCCGTCGGCGAGAAGTCCGACATGACCTCACGCTCCGCCTCCTCCAGCGGCACCACGCCCATGCGCGAGAGTTTACGCACGTGATCCACCGCCTTGTTTCTCGCAATGGCAAACAGATACGTTTTGAACGTTGACTCACCTTTGAAATGCCCATGCTTTATGACGATATCGCAAAAGGTGTCCTCCATCAATTCCTCAGAGGCGCTGAGATTGTTGACGTAACGGTTGATGAAAAGCACTAGGCTTCCCGCATATTCCTCAACCAATTTTCTGAGCGCATCACCGTCACCGTCAAGGTATCGCTTATACAAAGCAGCACCATCGTACTTTTCGCACATACACACACCTCCTTCTCGTGTCAAAACTATCTTTCTTTGTTTATTAGTCGAAAAATCCGGTATAATGTTTCACCTGTTTTTTTTAATATTGTACTTTTGTATTGTCCTTTAAATACTAAAACAGAGACACGCCTCGCGCATTATCTCATACGAGCGTGTCTCTGAGTATTTATTAGGTTATTTATGTTCCTATATTAAAGGAAAATATACTTAAGGATAAACAGTACTGCAAGAACGTACATTACGGGATGGATCTCCTTATACTTCTTGCAGATGAGGTTGATAACAACGTAGGAGATAACGCCGATGGAGATACCTTCTGCAATGCTGTAGAACAGAGGCATTGCGATGATGGCAAGGTATGAGGGGATAGCTGTTGTGAGATTGTCGTCATCAAGCTTGATATTCGTAATATTCGTGAACATCAGGAATCCTACAACGATAAGTGCAGGAGCCGTTGCGAAGGAGGGGATAGCGATAAAGATGTTGGAGAAAAGGGTAGAAACGAGGAACAGTAAACCTGTAACTATCGCAGTAAGACCGGTTCTTCCGCCTGCGGCAACACCGGAAGCAGACTCAACGAACGTGGTTACGGTAGATGTACCGAGAACCGCACCTGCAGATGTACCGACAGCGTCTGCAAGAAGGGCGGGCTTGATTGCAGGAAGCTTACCGTCCTTATCAAGCATATCAGCCTTTGTAGCAACACCGATAAGTGTTCCGAGAGTATCAAAGAGGTCTACGAAAAGAAAGGAGAAGGTAACAACGATAAAGTTGAAGATACCTACACCGTTGAAATCAATGTTGAAGCACTGACCGAAGGTCTTGCCGAGAGATGAGAAATCCGTGAACTTGAACTCGGGAATGAGAGAAGCGATGTAAGTTGTGTTTGCAGCGCCCTCTTCTGCGAGAGTGAGAACACCGTTAGCATCTGCTACGTATGCGCCGGGAACGTAAAGACCCACGAGCTGGCAGATGATACCGAGTACCCAGGTGATTATGATACCGAGAAGAATAGCGCCCTTAACACGCTTAGCGTAAAGGATCGCTGTAATGAGCGTTCCGATGATAGCAAGGAGAGCACCGATACCTACGGTATTGAAGTTTGCGGTAAAGTCAACCATCTCAACGAGAGTTGCTCCGCCGACAACGAGCTTTGCGTTCTGGAGACCGATGAATGCGATGAAAAGACCGATACCTACGGACACCGCGTTCTTAAGGCACATGGGGATAGAATTGAAGATAGCCTCTCTTACCTTTGTAAGGGAAAGAATAATGAAGATGATTCCTTCTACGAATACGGCAAAGAGAGCAACCTGCCAGGTGTAGCCCATTCCGAGTACTACGGTATACGCGAGGAACGCGTTAAGACCCATACCTGCGGAAAGTGCGAAGGGGAGGTTTGCAAGGAAACCCATGAGGATAGTTGCGAGGAATGAGGAGATACAGGTTGCAAGAAGCACCGCCTCAGAATCCATTCCCGCAGCAGAGAGAATGCTGGGGTTTACCGCAAGAATATACGCCATTGTCATAAAGGTAGTAATACCTGCAATGACTTCTGTTCTCACGGTGGTGTTGTTTTCTTTGAGCTTAAAAAGTTTGTTAAGCATCGGGGAAAACTCCTTTCACAGAAATTATTAAATTTATTTCATTTCCCCATGCGCACGCACGCGCACAGAGCAAACGACGTGATAAAAAGCCCCTCGGGCTTATGCCTCGGTATCGTACTCGGCGATATAGGGAAGGTTTCTGAAAAGCTCGCCGCAGTCAAGGCCGTAGCCGATAACGAAGTGATCGGGAATGGTAAAGAGAGACATATCAGCCTTAAAGTCAACCACTCTTCTGGAGGGCTTGTCAAGGAGAGTTATGACTCTGAGAGAAAGGGGATTTCTCGCGCGGAGAAGCTTAACGACGTCGTTGAGCGTTCTTCCCGTGTCGATGATATCTTCAACAATTACCACGTGGTAATCCTTGATATCGCGGTCAAGATCCATAGTGATCTGAACGATACCCGTGGACTGTGTTCCGTTGTAATAGCTCTTTGCGCACATAAAGCCGATCTCACAGGGAACCGTCACCGCACGGCAGAGATCAGCCATGAAAACGAATGCACCCTTGAGTATGCTTACAAGAAGTATGGGACGTCCGTCGTATATGGAATCGATCATCGCCCCCGCATCGCGTATTCTTTCATCTATCTCCTCTTTGGAAATGATAACTCTTTTGATCTTTGAATTGAATTCTTTAATTGTCATAGACTCCGCCATTGCGACATACCTCCATACCACCGTAAGCGGAAACGTTACCGCAACGATGAAATATTAATTCTGTGTTACTATTATATTACATTACAGCAAATATTTCAAGCCAAATTTATCATATCCGAGAAATTTTTCCATGAAACGACACGGCTCACCACCAATCAGAGCCACCGCTCCGCCCATAATTCACAAAATACGTACGCTCCGCGCCGTTTTCGTTATTTTACTACAAATTATTTATATATACATCCTCCAAAATGTACAATAATATTTTCCACTACCTATTGACATCAGAATAATCTCATGTTATAATATTTTTACCTCGTGAGGAGGGTTCTTTTTTTGTGCCCTCTTTTTCCTGTCGTAGCCGTACGGCAAGGAATACGTCCGCCGAGGGAGGTACACTGCCGATATAGATCGGCAATTTCTATGGGGAGACCCAAAATCTATCAGGAGGTGCCGAAATGAGAGTTAAGATCACTCTTGCTTGCAGCGAATGTAAGCAGCGCAATTACGAATCCAAGAAGAACAAGAAGAATGACCCCGACAGACTTGAGCTCAACAAG
>CAYYRY010000100.1:0-6608 GCA_964474245.1 uncultured Ruminococcus sp.
CCCTCAAAGCCGTTCAGCATCCACACGTACTCGTCGTAGAAATCGGGGTCATCGTAGCAGGCAAGGTCAATGCTCATTGCTTTGCGGAACAGCTTCGCGTGCATCTTTTCGTGAAGCTGTTGCTGTGTCAGAGGACGGACAAAGCAGTAGAAATTCTCATGGAAAACGTAGATCAGCATCATATACGTTCCCATGGCGGCAACCACAAGCATTATCTCCCCAAAGGACTTTCCCTCCTCTATCATGTCAAACAGATACTTGATAAACACAACGGAAGTGAAGGAGTTATATATACTCCAAATTATGCCGTCGGCAATACACCACCAAATGAAGCTTGTGTGCCGTGCCGCGAAGCGGAACAGGTAAAAATAATTCTTTACGGTCTTAAGCATCTGCTTCAACTCCCTTCCGATACTGCTCAGATTGACACCGCCACATTTCGGCGTACTTTCCGTTCAGCTCTACAAGCTCTGCGTGAGTCCCCGCCTCCGCGATCTCGCCGTTTTCAAGGAGGTAGACCCTGTCCGCAAGCACCGCTGACGAAAGCCTGTGGGATATATAAACGACCGACTTGTCGTGACACGCTTTCATCATTGCCTCATACATTTTGTATTCCGCTATGGGATCAAGGGCTGAGGACGGCTCGTCCATAATAACTACGTCACAAGGCTTTGCGAACACACGGGCGATGGCGATCTTTTGATTTTCGCCGCCCGACAATACTGCCCCGTCCGCATCAAATTCCCGCGTCAGTACCGTGTCCGTTCCCCTCTCGAGAGCCATCACCCTATCGTATACACCACTGTTTTTCATACCTGCTTCTGCAAGCCGGCGTTCTTCTTCCGTAATGTCACCTTTAAGTAGAATATTTTCAGTAACACTCATGGAAAACACCTTGAAATGCTGGAACACCGCACCGAAAAGCTTCCTGTATGAAGATACTTTAAATTCCCTGATGTCCCGTCCGTCAAGCTCCACCGTTCCTCCTGTTGGGTCATACAGACGGAGCAGAAGCTTTACAAGCGAGGTTTTTCCGGCGCCGTTATGCCCCACAAGAGTGATCTTCTCCCCGGGACGGATATCTAAACTAATATTTTTTAACACTTCGGGCATACCCTCTCCGTATGAAAAGCTGACGTTTTTGAAAGATACGGTATGCTCACAAAGAGGAATGTCCGCGGAGTCCTCCCTATCCCTTATCTTCGGCTCGTATTCAAGGAAGGTGCGGATATTGTTTATCCTGAGTGAATTGTCGTGGAGACTCATATACCCCCAAACGATGCCCTGCATGGCGGACGCCGTACCGACGATGTTGTTTACTACTATGACGCAGTCACCGAACAGCATGGTCTTCGACACCACCGTCTTATATGCAGAGTAGACTATACTTCCTATAAAAAGTATTACGTATTGGATGACGATATTGAAATAATCCGCCACGGCGATCTTGACGCCGTGCTTTTTGATTATCGCCTTCAGCTCGGCTACGGTCTTAAAGAATCTGCCGAAGAGCACGTTTGCGATACCCGTCATACGCATCTCCTTTGCATAATCCGCAAGATAAAAGGTGCGCTTTATGTAGTCTCTTTCACGGGTCTTTTCCGCCATCTCCATGTCGTACCTGTATCTGAGACGGTTAAGGGTCTTGCCCATGGCTAAGCTGTAGATAACGGGTGCGAGGCAGAATAAAATGAATATTGGATCGATGACGAATATCATCAGCGACGTAGACAGAAGGGTAAGGATATTGCCTATCCAGCCGAAGATAGACGACAGTACGTTGTTTGCCACGGAATCCGTTTCGTTTACCGCCTTCATGTAGTCATCGTAAAAGTCGGGGTCTTCATAGCAAGCCATATCCGCCTCGGCGGCTTTTTTGAATACGGTTTTCTTGATGTACTTGTATATCCGCCCCTCAGCAGACGGAAGATATATATTGGTGTAGTATCCTGAGAACAGGTAGTTAAGCATTAGCAAAACACAGATACCCACGATGTACCCGACTATATCTCCAAAAGACGCGCCGCTTGAGACCGAGTTGACCACAAGTCTCAGCAGATACACGTTGAAAAGGAAGTTCGTCATCGTACCAAGCACCATCTGCACGAGCCCCATGGCAATTCTCCCGGGACTCGCCCTGTGGATCAGCCGCAAAACGTACAGATTGTTTTTTAATACCGATTCTTTCTTTTTCATATTTCCCTCCGTACAAATAGGAACCTTTCTTCCTATGATTATACCATTATTGTTCCTGTCTGTCAAGCAGAATAGGAAGTATAATTCTTATATATACGTTTATCGGAGGAACTTTAATGCTTATAAACAATTTTCATTTGATCGGAAACAAGCTGCTTTCTATCCGAAAGAAAGCGGGTCTGACCCAAGGGGAAGTTGCCGAAGCGGCAGGGTTGTCGGACAGAACCTACGCCGACATTGAACGCGGAAGTGTAAATATGCGCATGGAAACCGCGCTGAAAATATGTCAGGCACTGAACATCACCCCCGACGTGATCTTTACCGACGACAACACAACTCTCAGCGTAAGACAATCGGAGCTCCTTGAAGCGCTTGACAAATGTACTCCCCACGAAAAAGCAACAGCACTTGAACTTTTGGCAGTATACCTGAAGTCAATAAAAGATTAGACCGCACCGCATCACAGCATTATAGTCAGTACGCCCCAAAACAAAAACAACCTCGAAATACACCGAGCCATCGGTATATTTCAAGGTTGTTTGTTTTTTCACTTAACAGTCCGCGCAAGCAAGGTCTCAAACCACAGTTCCCCGTCGGGCATGGGAGATACTTCACATATCTCGGACACTCCCCCGCACGTCACGGTCCTCGTGGGTCTCACCCCGTCGGAGGCAAGCGCCTGTCGGTCAACGAAGGCGGCTCCGTGGGTACCGAGTGCCTCCCCTGAGCATATCATGGCTGACAGCACCGCGCGCTGTGTGATAAGCATATCGTACAGCTTGTAAAGCTCTGACGTTTCGGATACGTCGGAGATCTGCACCGAGTCAAAGAAACCGTCGCAAAGGGCGCAAACCCTTTCAAACAGCTCCTTCATCTTATCAAGACGCCTGTCGAAATCGGCAAAGGAGCTCATGTCGTGACGGAAGCTGTCACGTATTTCTCTTACGTTAGACTTTCCGAATCTGATCTGCGGCTTAGTGAAAGAAACGTCCCCGCCGATCCTCTCGCCCTGTCCGGCAATATGCTCTGCCGCTCTCAGGCTTCCCACCTGCGTGGAGTTCAGCGCACTTCCGCCGGGACGGTATACTCCGAAGGTGCCTGCCGCTTCTCCCGCAACGTAAAGTCCACGGATATCCGTCTGCCAATTCGCGTCCACCGTAACACCTCCGTTACAGTGCTGTGCGCATACGGCGATCTCAAGTCTCTCATGATACAGGTCGATACCATGGGAAGCGTACAGCTCGATGGCTCCGCGGTTCATCTTTTCAAGGCGCTCTATGGGTGTGCCGAAAAGCGCCCCCGAGCGTTCAAGATACTCATACGCCTCATCCGTGAGAACGCCGAAGCCGCTTTCAAGCCCCGTAGGGTTTTCCCTGTAATCAAGGAAAACTCTGTTTCCCTTCTTTATCTCATCGGCAACTAAAAGATCGACCCTTGAGGAGCCTTCGGTCTTTCTCGTGTCAAAGGGCCACTGATATCCCTTTAGGAATACAAGCCCGAGATACTCTTTCCCAAGAGCTTCGTACAAAATCTCCCTCTCCGTTCCGTCGTCCGCTGATACGGATATGTATTTAGGAAGTACCTGCTGATACGTTCCCGAAAGATTCCATCTGAATGCGGTGCTGGCAATACCGTACTGCCACTCCTCCATATTTGAAAGAGATGCTCCTGCCTCGATGGCAAGTCCCGTTCCCCCGTGCTGGCTTTCGGGATAGACCGTGTTTTCATATATCCCCGCAGGTCCGCCCGTACACATGATAACGTTTGCACATTCGATAACCGAATATTCGCCCGTCGCAGTGTTGACACAGACTACGCCCGTGACCGCACCTCCGTCCGTTAATATCTTCACCACCCGCTGAAGGTCGATTATCTCGATACCCTTACGGATAACGGATCTTTCAAGAGCCTCTGTCATGTACTTTGAGGTCAAGGGACCGCACGACGTGGCGCGGCGTCTGGGGTCGTGGTCTGTCTTGTACCCCGCATACTCGCCGTATTCGTTACACGGGAAAGGTACGCCAAGCTCCACGAGACGCATGAAGCAACGCACGGAGTACGCCGCCTCACACATTGCGTGCTCTCCCATGACACCGCCGCCGGAATACAGGGTATGTGCCATTTCGCGGACGCTGTCTCCATCTCCTCCCGCAAGGGAGAGCTTATAATACGTCTGCTTGTCGCTTCCCGTATTGCGGGACGTGCCCATGTATCTGCCCTCGGTGACTACGGCAATATCCGTGACACCCAAGTCAAACAGCCTGTCCGCCGCATTGTATCCCGCACAGCCCGTGCCTATTATCAACGTATGGTATCTCTTTTTCATAAGCTTCTGATGTGCATTCCTCCGTCAACTATGAGGGAGGTGCCTGTCGTATATCCAAACGTTCCGTCGCACAGTGCGAGAACACTCTTTGCCACGTCTTCGGGTGTCCCCCAACGTCCGAGGGGGATAAGTCCGTCTTCAATGAGCCTGTCATACTTTTCCTTGACAGCCTCGGTCATACCCGTCGCAATGATACCGGGGCATACCTCGTTAACGAGGATACCTTCTGTCGCAAGTCTGTCGGCAAAGAGCTTGGTAATCATGGAAACTCCCGCCTTGGAGATGCAATACTCTCCTCTGCTCGGCGAGCTCGTATATGCGGAGCATGAGGATACGTTGACTATGTATCCTCGAATGCCGCAGACCTTCTCCTGTTCAAGCATATAGTTCGCCACCTTCTGGGTGAGGAACAGGGTTCCCTTGGTGTTGATACTCATTACCTGATCGTAACTTTCCTCGGTCATCTCAAGAATATCACGTCTCACTCTGGGAGCGATGCCCGCTACGTTTACAAGCACGGTGATGCGTCCCGCCTCACACGCCGCTTCAAAAAGACGGGTGCGGTCAGCCTCGGAGGAAACGTCTCCGCTGACGTATGTTATATCGTATCCCTCGAAATCGGAGAGATCCGGCGCCGTGTTTCTTCCCATTCCGACGATCTTAAAGCCTTTTTCCGCAAGCGCCAAAGCACTCGCCTTGCCTATTCCGCCCGCCACGCCTGTCACAATGGCAACTTTATTCTCTATATTCATTTTAACAGCCTCCGTTATTTATGTTTGTAACGTTATTTTGGCAACAGCCTAACGTCATTTCATGCAGGTCTTGCGGTACAGCTCTCTGTAGTATTCATTGAATACCGCACATCCCGAAACCTGCTTATTACGCATGAGCACGGTGCACTTTGAACAAGCCAGACAGCATTTCTTTGCGCTGAACTCACCGCTAAGATAGTCTCTGTACAGCATGGGATAAGCGAGACTTACTCTGCCGAAGCCCACAATGTCGCACACTCCCTCGCGGATCAGACGCTCGGACTGCTCCATGAGATCGTCTCTGTAATAAGACACACCGGAGCCGACGACGGTAAGGGTCGGGAACATTTCTTTTATGTGGCGTTCAATTATCTCGAAGCGTTCAAGTCCAACGGAAGGAGCCTCGGGTGCGGCATATCCGCCCTGTCTGTAGGGACGGTTGACGTGAGGATTGTAGTAGGGGTTGCCCACCGTTACGTTCAGCACCTGAATACCCTCGCCTGCAAGGCGCTCAAGGAGCATATCAGGCTCGGTGAAGTCAAGCTCACCCTCCTCATCGGTACCGAATCCGTAGGGCTTCGGAACCATATCGGAAACGCTGAGCCTCGTGGTCAGCAGAGCACCTTCGGGAAGTGTCGCCTTCACGGCACGTATACAGTCCACGTACAGCTTTATCCTGTTTTCAAAGCTTCCGCCGTAGCGTCCGTCTCTCGTAAATGCAGAAAGCAGCTCCTGGAAAAGGTATCCGTGGCATGACTTCACGTCAACTCCGTCAAATCCCGCTTCGATGGCAAGACGGGCGGACTCCGCATACTTTTCGGGAAGAGTATCTAAGTATTCGTCAGACACTATCGCCTCGTCGGTGACAGGGCGGGTCGCCTCGTATATGGGATGACGGTACGCGATCATGGGCGCGATGCTCTGTCTGCCCGAATGAGTAAGCTGAAGAATAAAAACGGGCTTCATTCCGCATTCTTCCACCGCGATCCTTCTCATATCTGAAACAAGCACCTTGAAGTGCTCAATATTTTCTTTCGTCAGCATCATCTGTCTCGGATTGGTCCTACCCTCGGGGCAAACCGCATTTGCCTCAAACCAAACGAGTCCCGCACCGCTTCTTGCCGCCTTTATGTATTTCTCCACGGTAAGCTCACTTGGAGCACCGTTCTCGTGGCAGTCGCATCCCTCCATGGGTTGGAAGCAAACACGGTTCGGAATCACGTGACCTGTTACCGTCACAGGCACTCTTAAACCTACTGTTTTATCGTCAATAATATCAAATGAAGTATTCATCAGACAACACAACTCCTATTATACATATTACTATGACTATT
>CAYYRY010000101.1:0-6527 GCA_964474245.1 uncultured Ruminococcus sp.
GCTCACCCGGATGGGTCAAGTACTGCGAGCACTATTTCCCTGAGATGACTGAGAATCTCTCCACCTGTAAGTCTCCTCAGCAGATGTTCGGTGCTGTATATAAGACGTACTTCGCAGAGAAGCTCGGTCTTGATCCTAAGGATATCGTATTCGTTTCCGCTATTCCTTGTACAGCTAAGAAGTTCGAGGTAGGCAGAGACGGTCAGGATGTAAACGGTATGCCCGGTGTTGATATCGCAGTTACCACACGTGAGCTCGGCAGAATGATCGACGCTGCAGGTATCGACTTCCTTAAGCTCGACGATGAGAAGTTTGACACTCCCGTTGACGTTGGTTCCGGTGCAGGCGTTATCTTCGGTGCTACCGGCGGCGTTATGGAGGCGGCTCTCAGAACGGCGGCTGAGGTTATCGAAGGCAAACCTCTTGAGAAGCTTGATTTCGAGGACGTTCGCGGTACTGACGGCATCAAGTTCGCAACATACAAGCTTGGCGACATCACTCTGAACGTGGCGGTTGCTTCCGGTACAGCTAACGCTTCCAAGCTCCTTAAGGGCGTACAGGACGGAACATACGACGTACAGTTCATTGAGATCATGGCTTGTCCCGGCGGTTGCGTAAACGGCGGCGGTCAGCCCACACAGCCTGCGTCTGTTCGCAACTTTGTAGACCTCAAGAAGCTTCGCGCTGACGTTCTCTACACTGCGGATAAGAATCTTGAGCTCCGTAAGTCACACGAGAACTCCATCATCAAGCAGATCTACGCTGAGGTCCTCGGCGAGCCCAACAGCCATAAGGCACATGAGCTCCTCCATACTCACTACGTAAAGCGCGGTCTTTGATTAAAGCGAATAAATATACCTGCAGGGGACGGTCGAATTTCGACCGTCCCCTGTGACATTGAGCCTTGTTTAATTGTCAGACATATAAACTTTTAATATTTCAACGGCATTTTGTCTGCCTTCAACACTTGAACTTTGGCATTTTATTATCCTTATCATTTCATCTGCTATTTTGTGTCGTGCAGTCTTGGTAGTTGTAGGAATTAAAAGTTTTTCTGTTAAATCAGCAATTTTATCTGTAACATCGCCAATTGCAGTCAATTTATCTACCTTGTTCAAATCGCTCTTGTTAATGTTTTCAACATGTTCTGAAAAAGCAGATTTAATAATTTCAACTTTTTGAGTTTCAAGTGTGTTCAAATCATTGTACATCTTTTCATAAAGTTCAAGCATTTTTATCAATGTGGTTTCTCGCATTTTAAACACACTGCAAACCTCGCCGACTTGTTCACATTTTTCTTCGTTTTCCTCAGAGCAAATTGATGTAATTGAATCATCTAATCTATGTAATGAATGGTATGAATTTTCAGTCAACTGCTTTTGTAATTCAGCAATTTTCTCGAAGATATCTCTTGGTGTAAGCGGTATATCGGTAGTTACAGACATTTCAACATTAGGAATATTTGCGGGTTGTTTAGTAGAATTATTTTCTGACATTGTTTTGTCCTCCAATACATTATCCGGTGGACACGCAAGACATATGGTATTTTCATCAATGAAGTGTGCCCTGCCGTGCTTTACGAGCCCTTTCGCCCGTTTGACATAAGTAGCTTCATACCGTTTGCCGGTCTCATCCACAACGTTTACCGTTTTTGACAATGGGTGTCTCCCCCTTCGTTGTTTTTTATGACCGACTGTGGTATGTCGGTCGTACCGTTTTTTGTTATGGGTGCCGTCCCCTACGTACATTATAGCTTGTTTTCTATACACTGTCAAGATAATACACATATTTTTCAACTTTTTCACATTAGGGTATTGACAAATATAAATCTATATGATATCATATTGATATCAAGAAGAACTCTTGAAATAATTGTCCGAAAGGAACTTAAATCATGAAAGAGATCGTATTAACAAGCAAAAAGAACGGTATGGCGGCGCTTATACTGACGTCACTGTTTTATCTCCTTGCTATCGCATTGGTTATTGTAGGCGGCATCTGTATGGACGGTGGGCTTGGAATAATTCCTATGCCAGTGAGTATTGCTGTATTCGTCGTTGGTATGGTGTGGATCTGTATCGGCTGGATACCTTACCTCGGACTTAAGGTGCTGAAGCCTCAGGAGGCGCTTGTGCTTACGTTGTTCGGTAAGTATATCGGTACTCTGAGAGAAGACGGCTTTTACTATGTAAATCCCTTCTGCTCCGCAGTAAATCCCGCCGCTAAGACAAAGCTCGGTCAGAGTGGTGACGTTGACGGCGGTCATGCCAAGTCACCTATCGTGCTTAACGCCGCAGGTGCACAGAGTGTTGAGATGGTCAATAAGAAGATATCCCTCAAGATCATGACCCTCAGCAACAGCCGTCAGAAGATCAACGATTGCCTCGGTAATCCTATTGAGATCAGCATTGCGGTTATGTGGCGTGTGGTAGATACGGCAAAGGCTGTATTCAACGTTGATAACTTCAAGGAGTATCTCTCGCTTCAGTGTGACAGTGCACTGCGCAATATCGTGCGCATTTATCCCTACGACGTTGCTCCTAACGTGGACACCACCGGTGACGGCGTTGCAGACGAGGGAAGTCTCCGTGGTTCAAGTGAGATCGTGGCAGAACGTATTAAGAATGAGATTCAGCAGAAGGTTGCTGAAGCAGGTCTTGAGATCGTTGAAGCTCGCATTACTTACCTTGCGCATGCTCCCGAGATCGCCGCTGTAATGCTTCAGAGACAGCAGGCATCCGCCATAATCGATGCACGCCGTATGATCGTTGACGGTGCCGTAGGTATGGTTGAGATGGCTCTTGAGAGACTTAATGAGAAGAGCATAGTTGATCTTGACGAAGAGAGAAAGGCTGCGATGGTCTCCAATCTGCTCGTGGTCCTTTGCGGTAACAGAGACGCACAGCCCGTTGTAAATTCCGGAACGCTTTATTAATATGGCAGAGAAGAAGCAAGTCCCGCTGAGACTGTCAGCCAAGCTGTACGATGCCATAGCCGCATGGGCAGAGGATGACTTCAGATCTGTCAACGGACAGATCGAGTATCTTCTTACGGAATGCGTAAAACAGCGTAAGAAGAACGGCAGACCCGTGCCTCACGAACTTGACGTACCGCCACAGCTTGATATAGAATGAAAAAAGGATATTACCTTTGCAGAAGTGCAGGGGTAATATCCTTTTAGCTTTGGCGTAAAAAGTCTCCCTTCGGGGAAGGGAGCTGTCGGAGATATGGCTGAGAAGTGATTTACATAATAATGACTGATAATATATTATTCAGGAGAAAAATATAGCAAGGGAACATAGCCAATCATCGTGACAGCTGCCTTCCCTGAAGGGAGACTGGTGCTTTGTTTCAACTAAAACTTGAGATATGTGCGTTCATGTGTCATCTTGAGCGAAGCGTAACGGAGTCGAAACCCGTAGGGCAAACGGTAAAACCGTTTGGATCCCGCAAAGAATGCCATGTAACTTTTTAGTTGAAACAAGGTACTAAGGTATTTGGTTTATGCGTTAAGCTCTGTGCTCTCGTTTTTTGTCAAAGTGACGGTTTCTGAAATATACTGCGAGATTAACTGCCACTATTGTAAGGTTGATAATATACACGGCGAGGACAAATCCAACGTTGCCAACGCTGAGTTTTGCTGTGATGCCGGCTATATATCCAGTGATTATCAACAGTATAAATCCGAGACTCATGGATTTGGCAGTTCTCGATTTGATATTTTTATATACTGTAAGCGGCCATGATAAGCCGAAGCAGATAAGCATTATGGTTTCGAATAATTCTGTCATGGTGTCCTCATTTCTAACCGTTATACGGTTTTTTTTACTTTTTTATTATTATACCATTGACAAATGATAATGTCCAATATATAATTAATATATAAAGAATAACTTTTGTTTATGGATGTGTTTTGCATAAGTTTTGACGATTTGAGATATGACCTGTTTGATAAATATTGCTTGCCACTTTTCAAAATTGTTTTCTGAGTGTGCCCTAAGGTATAATGGAGGTCTAAATGGAACTTTCTCAAATTAGATATTTTCTTGATACAGCAGAGACAGAGCATATTACCAAAAGTGCGGAAAGGCTTCATATATCACAACCTGCTCTGACAAAGTCTATACGCAATCTTGAGGAGGAGCTTGGCGTTCCCCTGTTCACACATAAGGGGAGAAACATTGTGTTGACTCCGTATGGAGCATATCTGAAGGAAAAGCTTGTTCCCATTGTTGATTCGCTTGATAATTTATCGAGGGAGCTTGTTGGTATGACAGAAGCGGAGAACAAGACTTTACGTCTGAGTGTAAATGCTGCATCGACTATTGTGACAGAAGCAATTATCGCTTATAAGAAGGTACATCCTTCGGTGAATTTTCACGTATTGCAGAATCGCGACAGAGAGCTTTATGATATTGAGATCACTACCAATCCCGTGAAGGAGATCGGTGATGATAAGGATGTTTTCGTTTGTACGGAGAATATTTATCTGGCGGTACCAAACACGGAGAAGTATGCGTCGGTTGATTCAATCCGTTTGGCGGACGTTAAGGACGAGGGATTCGTTATTCTTTACGGTTCACGTCAGATACGTAATATTTGCGATAAATACTGTATGATGGCGGGCTTTGAGCCGCGGATCGTTTTTGAAAGCGACAGCCCGGATGCGGTCAAGAATATGATCGGTTCAAGTATCGGTATAGGATTTTGGCCTGAATTTACATGGGGAAACATAAATTCCGAGCAGGTTAAGCTTCTGCCCATAGACGATCCCGAATGTAAGCGTGATATCGTCATCTCATATAAGAACATCAAGAGTGACGATACATACTCAAAGGATTTTTACGAATTTTTGAAGAGCTATTTTACAGAGAAAAACAGTAGATAACAATAAACGGTATAAGGACTGAGGTATGTTGCTTCAGCCTTGTACCGTTTGTTATTTACGTTATTATTAGTACAGGTTACCTTTTAAGTGTTTTAAGGTATTCCTGTGTCTCACTTGATATCCGCAGACTTTCCACAGCCTTTTGGATGGCTTTATTGTGTACCCAAGGAGATAGTCTTTCTTCATGGATATACTTTATGGCACTATCGTACTGTTTGTCAAGGGCGGTGGCGAAGTACCATGCGATCATCATATTTACGTAATAGTCGTCGGAGGTGATGGATGAGACCTTTTCAATGTAATCTGTGGAAAACTCGCTGTCAAGAAAGTGAAGCATCAGCATTTCAATGGCAAATCTGACCGTGTACGGATGAGATGACGCGAGCCATCTGTCAATTTCTCCTTTGAGTCGGTCGGTATGCTTTTTGAGTATTTGCGGACGAAGACTGTCGCAGACTGCCCAGTTATCAATGAAGGGGAGAAAAGCATTTACTTCGCGGATACATTCATCGTAATTGCGTATTTGACAAATGAGGTAGCAATGGAGGAGATTCTCCTCATGGAAAGTATGTGGAAGATTCGAAGTGAAGGATACGAGGTTGGGGTTGTTTTTCAGTTGTCTGGCTATCATTTTCAGGTTTGATGCTCTTACTCCGATGATTTTTTCAGGCTCAACAGTAGGAAGCAGGGGGATCAAAAATAATCGGTAGCTGTTTTCTCGTTTTAGCATCAATGTATTTTGGATCTCATCTGGTAGGTTATACATTTCTTATCTCCATTATAGGGTTTGGTTAGAAGGTGATTATTATGAATGATCAGAATATGTGGACAGGGAGTCGATATATGGGAAAAGTGGCTGTTGCAGGTGCAAAGCACTTACAACAGCCGAAAACTTATATTTTATATTGATTACTTAATAGCGGTGGTCTTTTCCTTCTGGATTACGTCGTGAGCTCCGCCTTCGATGATACTTGTTGCGGAAACAAGCGTCAGCTTTGCTTTCTTCTGAAGCTCGGGGATAGTGAGTGCACCGCAGTTGCACATGGTGCTCTTAACCTTGCTGAGACAGAGAGCAACGTTGTCCTTAAGGGGACCTGCATAGGGAACGTAGGAGTCAACGCCTTCCTCAAAGGAGAGCTTCTTATCTCCGCCGAGGTCGTATCTCATCCAGTTACGGGCACGGCTGGAGCCTTCACCCCAGTATTCCTTGTAGTAGGTGCCGCCGATATTTACCTTATTTGTGGGGCTTTCGTCAAAGCGTGCGAAGTATCTGCCGAGCATTACGAAGTCAGCACCCATTGCGAGAGCGAGTGTGATGTGGTGGTCGTAAACGATACCGCCGTCGGAGCATACGGGAACGTATACGCCTGTTTCCTCGTAGTATTCGTCACGTGCCTTACATACTTCGATAAGTGCGGTAGCCTGTCCGCGTCCGATACCCTTTGTTTCACGGGTGATACAGATGGAGCCGCCGCCGATACCTACCTTGATGAAGTCTGCGCCGCAGTCAGCAAGGAAACGGAAGCCGTCAGCGTCAACTACGTTACCTGCGCCTACCTTAACGGAGTCGCCGTACTTGTTTCTGATCCAGTCGATGGTGAGCTTCTGCCACTCGGAGAAGCCTTCGGAGGAGTCGATA
>CAYYRY010000102.1:0-6523 GCA_964474245.1 uncultured Ruminococcus sp.
ATGCCCATCGTAACGGAGATCATGAACGCCGCGCACCTTCCTCTGTTTGAGAACGTTGATGTGATCCAGGTCGGCGCACGCAATATGCAGAATTTTGAGCTTCTCCGTGAGCTTGGCAGAACGAACAAGCCGATCCTTCTGAAGCGCGGTCTTGCAAACACCATTAAAGAACTGCTCATGAGTGCCGAATACATCATGGCAGGCGGAAACTCAAACATTATCCTCTGTGAGCGAGGAATCAGAACGTTTGAGACCTTCACGAGAAACACGCTCGATCTCTCTGCCGTTCCCGTGCTTCACGAGCTGACTCATCTTCCCGTTGTTATCGACCCCAGCCATGCTACAGGTCAATCAAAGCTCGTTGAACCGATGGCGCTTGCGGCGGTAGCCTGCGGTGCTGACGGTATTATGATCGAAGTACATAACGATCCGTTAAAAGCACTTTGCGACGGCGCTCAGTCTCTTACACCTGCACAGTTTGACGATGTTGCAAAGAAGGTATTCAAGGTAAAGGAAGCTGTATCATGTCTGTAAGTGAATTTGATAATAAAACTCTGACCGTCGGTATTGTCGGTCTCGGACTTATAGGCGGCTCGGCGGCAAAGGCATATAAGGCGGCGGGACACATGGTACTCGGATGTGATATATCGGACACTGTGACGCAGTACGGCGTACTCAGCGGTACCATCGATGCGCCGCTGAGAAGGGAAGATTTCCCGAAGTGTGACATTCTGCTTATCGCCGTATACCCCGATGCAACGGTTGCTTATATTGAAGAAAACGGCGAGTATTTCGGAAAAGATACCCTCGTTATGGACCTGTGCGGTACTAAGGAGGAGGTATGCAGAGCAGGCTTTGCGACGGCTGAGAAATACGGTTTTACATTTGTCGGCGGTCACCCCATGGCGGGTACACATAATTCCGGACTCAAATTCGCCAAGGCGGATATGTTTTGCGGTGCGCCCATGGTAATGGTGCCTCCCGTATTTGACGATATTACGCTTCTTGACAGAGCAAAAAAGCTGCTCTCTCCCATGGGATTCGGCATTTACTCGGTGACAACGGCATCTGCTCACGACAGAATGATCGCTTTCACCTCACAGCTTGCCCACGTGGTTTCAAGCGCCTATATAAAAAGTCCTACAGCGAGAGAGCACCGCGGATTTTCCGCGGGAAGCTATAAGGATATGACGAGGGTTGCATGGCTGAACCCCGATATGTGGAGTGAGCTTTTCCTCGAAAACAGGGACAACCTGATTTTTGAACTTGACACGGTCATTGCTAACCTAACCGATTACAGAAACGCCATAGCGGACGGCGACTACGATACTCTCAGAAAATTGCTTGACGACGGCAGAAAGATCAAGGAGCAGGTGGACGGAAATGGTAAAAATTAAAGTTGAGGCGGGAAAGCCTTACGAAGTGATAATAGGCAACGGTGTGCTGAAGGATGCGCCTCACTACATTGCAGAGGTTACAAGCTCGAAGAAGGCAGCGGTCATAACAGACGATAATGTTGATGCCATCTACGGCGAGAGCTTTATGAAAAGCCTCAGGGATGCCGGATTTGACGCTGTAAAATATGTTTTTCCCCATGGAGAAGCAAACAAGAATGCCGATAATTTCATAGCTATACTTAATTTCCTTGCGGAAAACAGACTCACAAGGTCAGACACAGTTATAGCGCTTGGCGGAGGTGTGGTCGGAGATATATCCGGTTTTGCCGCGGCAAGCTATCTCAGGGGAATAAAGTATATACAGGTGCCGACGACTCTGCTTTCGGCAGTAGACTCCTCAGTTGGCGGAAAGTGTGCCATTGACCTTGATGCGGGAAAGAATCTTGCAGGAGCTTTCCATCAGCCATCCCTTGTTTTGTGTGACCCCGATACCCTTGATACTCTGCCCCCGGAAGTGCTTGCTGACGGTTGCGGCGAGGTTATAAAATACGGCATTCTGTCAACCCCGGAGCTTCTCGGTCATCTGTTTGAAATGGGTGAGTCTTTTGACAGAGAGTACGTGATCTCTACCTGTGTAAAGCTGAAGGCGGATATCGTTGCGGAGGATGAGTTCGACTGCGGAAATAGAGCTTTTCTGAACCTTGGGCATACCACCGGTCACGCCATTGAAAAGCTCAGTGCCTTCAGGGTGTCTCACGGCTCTGCAGTGGCGACGGGATGTGCCATTGCCGCACGTGCTTCAGCGGCGGCAGGTCTTTGTACAAACGAAACTGTCAGCCGTGTTGAATCAGCAGTGGAGGCATTGGGTCACAGCATAAAAACACCCTATACAAGCGACGAATTATGTGATATAATGTTATCGGATAAAAAACGCCGCGGAGATATCGTTGAGTTTATCGCCATCCGCGATATAGGCGATTGCAGTATTGAGAAGATTAACGTATCAGCTCTTGCAGAATTTGTCTCACGCGGTCTGTAAGTACAATTCGGAAGTGTAAAAAATATGAACGTAATTATTAATAAAGCCTGTCTTGAGGGCGAGGTGACTATACCTTCGTCAAAATCCGAAGCGCACCGGTATCTTATCTGTGCGGCTCTTTCCGACGGCGTGACACAGCTTGATGTCCACGGCATTTGCAGTGACATTGAGGCAACTGTTGATTGTCTTGTGGCTCTCGGGGCAGAGATATCAAAAAACGAAAATGGGTACGTTGTCTCTCCCATCAAAGAGACAACTAAAAATCCTGTTTTAAAGTGCCGTGACAGCGGCTCAACTCTTCGCTTCCTTTTGCCTGTAGCGGCGGCAATGGGCTGTGACCCGAGCTTTGAAATGGAGGGAAGACTCCCGAGCAGACCGCTGTACCCCCTTGACGCAGAAATGCTTCGTCACGGTACGTCCATGGTGAAGGATGGCAGTATGCTTTCGCTCAGCGGCAGGATGACGGGAAACAGTTATTCCATCGCCGCTAACGTATCGTCTCAGTTTGTCAGCGGTATTCTCATGATGCTGCCCACAGTTGGCGGAGGTAAGGTCAAGCTTACGGAAAACGTGGAATCCGCCGCTTATATCGGTATGACCGTCAAGGTAATGCGCGAATTCGGTATAACGGTTGAGATAAAGGAAAACGTCATAACCGTCAGCGGCAAATATAAATCCCCCCGCAGATGCGCTTCCCTCGGAGACTGGTCAGGTGCGGCGTTCTGGGCTGCCGCAGGTGCGATCTCGGAAAAGGGGATCACCTGCCGCGGAGTTGATCTTGATTCTGCTCAGGGTGACGCGGAGATTCTTAACGTCCTCTCCAGTATGGGTGCTGATGTCACTCTGGGCGACGGATGGTTCAAGGTATCGGCATCACAACTTAAAGGTACACTCATTGACGGCGCGAATATTCCCGATCTTATTCCCGTGCTCTCTGCGGCGGCTTCAGTTGCCGAAGGGAAAACGGAGATCGTGCGTGCCGCAAGACTGAGGCTCAAGGAAAGCGACAGACTTGCCCTGATGCGTGAGGTCCTCACCTCTCTCGGCGCTGAGGTGACCGAGCTTGATGACGGACTTACCGTCGTAGGAAAAAGCTCACTTTCAGGCGGTGTCATAGACTCGGGAGCTGACCACAGAATAGCCATGAGTGCCGCAGTTGCAGCGGTAAAGTGCAGTGGTAAGGTGATCGTAAGAGGCGCAGAGTGCGTTGCGAAATCCTATCCCGCTTTTTGGGATGACTTTGCTTCCCTCGGTGCTGATATAGTAATAACAGAAAATGATTCTTTGTGAAAAGGATTTGTAATAATGAGCAGTATATACGGTAATAAACTGAAGCTGTCCATATTCGGACAGTCCCACGCACCTGCCATTGGTATGGTGCTTGACGGATTTCCAGCGGGATATAAGATCGATTTTGATGCTATGCACGGATTTATGGAAAGACGTGCTCCCGGAAGGAATGCCCAGTCTACCTCACGGCGTGAGGCTGATGAGCCCGAATTCCTCTCAGGTGTAAACGACGGATATACCTGCGGTGCCCCCATCGCGTCAGTGATACGCAATACCAATACCCGAAGCGGAGACTATAACGGTCTGTCAGTGACTCCCCGTCCGTCCCATGCTGACTATACGGCAAAGATCAGATACGGTGAGCACAATGATTTTTCCGGCGGAGGCCATTTTTCGGGAAGACTTACCGCACCGTTATGTTTGGCAGGTGCACTTGCCAAGGGGCTTCTTGAAAAGAACGGCATTACCGTAAACGCAATGCTTTGTGAGATAGGCGGAGTATCCTCCTCAGAGGAGGATATGGTAAGAGCCATTGACGAAGCAAGAGCCCGCGGTGACTCTGTGGGAGGTATTGTCAGATGTGTTGCTGAAGGTGTCCCTGCAGGCATCGGTGACCCTATGTTCGACGGTATTGAAAACCGTATTGCAAGGATAGTATTCGGTATTCCCGCTGTAAGGGGAATTGAATTCGGTGCAGGCTTTGATGCCGCAAGAATGACAGGCAGTACTCACAACGACCCCTTTACCGTGGAAAACGGCAAAGTCAAAACAAAAACCAACAATCACGGCGGTATTATCGGCGGTATCACCACCGGTATGCCCGTAGACTTCCGTGTTGCCTTCAAGCCCACTCCTTCAATAGCTGTTGAGCAGGATACCGTTGATCTTGAAAAAATGGAAAATACGAAGCTTGCCATACGGGGACGCCATGACCCGTGCATCGTGCTTCGCGCGCTCCCTTGCGTGGAAGCCGCCTGCGCCATAGCATTGCTTGATGCGTTACTCGAATCCGATTGTAAGCTAATCACTGAATAACCAATAAAACTACACAAGGCGGTGTTACCCATGAATCTTGATGAACTCAGAATAAAAATCGATGAGATAGATAAGAGCATTGTAGACGCTGTCACCGAGAGAATGAAGATCGCAGGTGACATTGCGAGATATAAGAAGGAAAACGGACTTCCCATACTTGATTCCAAGCGTGAGCGCGAAAAGCTGACTGCGGTATCAAATCTTGCTGATGATGAAATGAAGGCGTATATACGCGTGCTGTATTCACTGATGTTTGAGCTAAGCCGTTCATATCAGTCCTCGCTTAATAACCCTACACCCAGACTTTTTGAGGAGATAACGGGTGCCATTGAGAATACGCCGAGGCTTTTTCCGGAAAGCTGCAGCGTTGCCTGTCAGGGAGTTGAGGGCGCTAATTCAACGGCGGCTTGCGAGAGGATGTTCCGTTCCCCCTCCATTATGTACACGAAGGACTTCGAGTCCGTGTTTGACGCGGTGGAAAGCGGATTTTGCCGCTATGGCGTGATTCCTCTTGAAAACAGTACTGCAGGCAGTGTAAATAAGGTATATGACCTTATGATCTCAAAGCGTTTTACCATTGTAAGAAGTACTCGTATAAAGATCGAACACAATCTTCTTATGAATCCCGGATGTGACATTTCCGAGGTGAAGGAAATATTCTCACACGAACAGGCAATAAACCAAAGCTCAGAATTTCTCTCAACGCTCAAGGGGGTAAAGATAACTCCGTGCGAGAATACGGCAGTTGCCGCTGAAATGGTGGCAAAGTCAAAGCGTCGTGATATAGCAGCTCTTTCTTCATACGCCTGTGCTGAGCTTTACGGTCTTGAATGTATAAAGAGAGGTGTGCAGAACAACGATAACAACCACACCAGATTTATCTGCATATCCCGTGACCTTGAGATATATCCCGGCGCAGACAGAACGAGCCTTATGATGGTGCTTCCCCATAAGCCGGGTTCACTTTATAAGACCCTTGCAAGACTTTACGCCCTCGGCATTAACTTAAGAAAGCTTGAAAGCCGCCCCATACCTGACCGTGACTTTGAGTTCATGTTCTATTTCGACCTTGAAACGTCTATCTATTCTGCAGAATTTGTGCGCCTCATCTGTGAGCTTGAGGGTATGTGCGAGGAATTCCGTTATCTCGGAAGCTATTCCGAAATTTTCTGATCTGTCCGGAATCCTGAAATAAACTTCTGATGCGGATGAGTCTGCAATTGTAATTATTTGTGAAGCCGACAGGCGGAATGGAGATATAAAATGAAAGTTCTTGTAATAAACGGCCCCAATCTTAATATGCTCGGAATACGTGAGCCTTCAATATACGGAAACGATACCTATGAAGACTTGGTGAGAGTAATTACCGACGCTGCGGTGGTCAGAGGTGTTGAAGTGGAGATATTCCAGAGCAACCACGAGGGGATCATCGTAGATAAGATACAGGAAGCATACGGCAATTTTGACGGTATCATCATCAATCCTGCCGCCTATACACATACCAGCGTTGCAATTCTTGATGCTCTGAAGGCTGTAGCTTTGCCTGCCATTGAAGTACACATATCTGCAGTGTCCGAGAGGGAAGCGTTCAGACAGGTTTCCTATGCGGGACTTGCGTGCTTCAAGACCTTTGCGGGATACGGCTTCGACGGATACGTTCTTGCCATGGAATGCATGAAGGAGCATCTCCTGAGTAAAACAGAATAAGTAATGAAAACAGCTTTGTCACCATGATATGCACCCCAAAAGTGTCTAACTTTTG
>CAYYRY010000103.1:0-6515 GCA_964474245.1 uncultured Ruminococcus sp.
AAGCGAAGAAGAAAAGGAAAAGTTTAAGCTTCCCCTCGGAGTACAAGCCGTGCTCCCCATTCGCTCCATGTGGAAGAACGGAATCTTCCTCGTCGGAAATAACAAATACAGCAAAACCTTTCAGTTTACGGACATCAACTACGGCAAGGCGAGCGAGGAGGACCAAAAGTCACTTTTCCTCACCTACAGCGCACTGCTCAATTCCTTTGACAGCAACGCTACGACCAAGCTCACCATTATGACCCGCCGTCTAAACAGACGGGATTTTGCGAGCGGTATTCTCATCCCTACGGCTGATGACGGACTTGATAAGTACCGCAAGGAATACAACGACATGCTAATCGATATAGCCTCGGATGCAAGCTGTATGATTCGCGATATGTTTATCACAATATCCGTAGTCCGCAAAAATTACGAGGATGCAAGAAACTATTTCACCCGTGTGGGCGCTGAGATATCGTCCCACCTGTCACGGCTCGGTTCACGCTGTACGGAGCTTGACGGCATTGACCGACTCCGCACACTCCACCGCTTCTATCGTCACGGCGAGGAAGGGGATTTTTGTTTTAACCTTGAGGACAGTATGAAGCGTGGACACAGCTTCAAGGACTACATCTGCCCCGACTATATGGAGTTTGAATCCGATCACTTCAAAATTGGTGAGAGGTACGGCAGAGTGATGTACCTTAAGGACTATGCATCCTACATCAAGGATGAGTTTATCTCCGAACTTTGCAGTATCGAGCGGCCGATCATAATGTCAATAGACATTATCCCTGTTCCCACGGATGAAGCGGTACGCGAGGGTGAAAGCAGGCTCCTGGGAGTGGAGCGAAATATCGTAGATTTCCTCCGCAAACAGCAGAACAACAATAACTTTTCGGGAACTATCCCTTACGATCTTGAAAAGCAACGTGAAGAGGTGAAGGAGTTCCTTGATGATCTCACGAGCCGAGATCAGCGTATGATGTTCGGCACCGTCACATACGTGCACACAGCGGACACCAAAGAACAGCTTGACTCGGACACGGAGAACATTCAGACCTGTGCTGTACAGCATATGTGTCAGATGGCAACGCTGAAATTCCAACAGCTTGACGGACTTAATACTGCACTTCCTATCGGCGTGAAGAAGATCGAGACCATGCGAACTCTCACCACTGAGGCTCTTGCGGTACTCATGCCGTTTCGTGTGCAGGAGATAATGGAGTCGGGCGGTATTTACTTCGGTGTGAACTCCATTTCGGGAAATCTCATCCTCTGCAACAGATCGAATCTGCTGAATCAGTCTATGTTCATCCTCGGTGTCCCCGGTAGCGGTAAATCCTTCAGCGCAAAGGAGCTGATGGTATTTCTTATGATGGCGACGCCGAACGACGATATCCTCGTGTGCGACCCCGAGGGAGAGTACGGATTCGTCGAGAAGTTCGGCGGCGAGAAGATCAAAATATCCGCATCAAGTCCTCATCATATCAACGCCATGGACATGGTTGACGGCTATGGAGATGGCGGTAATCCCGTGATCGACAAGTCGGAGTTCGTGCTGTCCCTCTTTGAACAGCTTGACCCGAGGGGGATCGGATCACGTGAGAAGTCCATCATTGACCGCTGTGTTGATGCGGTGTATCGTGACTTCAAGAACGGCGCACAGATACCAACACTTTGCACACTCCGCGAAAAGCTCCTTGAACAGCCGGAGGAAGAAGCACGAGAGCTTGCGCTGTCCCTTGAGCTGTTTACCTCGGGAAGCCTTAACGCATTTGCACACGAAACAAACGTTGATACGCAGAGCCGTATTGTGGTGTACGACATTCACGACCTTGGCAGACAGCTTAAAACTATGGGACTGCTCGTAATTACAGATGCAATGCTGAACCGGGTTACCGAGAACTGGCGTAAAGGACGTAGAACTCACGTCATCGTTGACGAGTTCCATGTAGTATTTGAAAATGAGCATTCGGCGGAGTTTTTCTCGTCCGCTTGGCGACGATTCCGTAAGCGTAATGCATACCCCACGGCAATAACGCAGAACGTGGAATATCTTCTTGACTCCGTTGAAGCAAGTACTATGCTTTCGAACAGTGAGTTTATCATAATGCTGAACCAGGCGGCAAGTGACAGAGAAAAGCTTGCGGAAAAACTGAACATATCGGAAGAACAGCTCAGCTATATCACCAATGCCGAAGCGGGATGCGGACTCATCCGTTACGGTGGTGCGCTCGTCCCGTTCAAGAACAGATTCCCGAAGAATACGGAACTGTATAAGCTGATGACAACCAAACCCGGTGAGGGAGAATTTATTTGAGGTGAAAAAATATGTTTGACGTAAAGCTGTCCGAGTTTCCCGAGATCGAAGATCTTCTGAAAATACTTGAGGAAAACGGACTTTTCAAAGAAATGAATGAGGTATCAACCCTCGTTCATTACGTAGAGCACATGGAAGACAAACTCAGTGAAATGAGTATGGAGCTACGCGATATGCACGATGAAGTAACGAAAATACGTGACAGCTCCATAAAGGCGAAGTGTACGGCTCTTATGGCAACTGCGGAGGAAAGATTCAATCAGGTGAAGCAAGTAGTGACAACTTGCAAGAATAACCTCTTGATATCTGTACGCAGTGCAATAACAGCCTTTAAGGAGAAAGGCAAGGATGCACTTGTGTCAGCCGTAACCGCTATGCGGATTCCGTCTGCCCTTGATGCTATAAAAAACGCCTTTTCAAAAGCGGCTGAATCAATGCGCGGTAACGCAGAAAAGCTCGATGCCTTCCGCGATGAGCTTCACGAGGTCGGATTTCACCTAAAAAACGCGGGCAGAGCCTTGTTCGGTAAACCTGTAAAGGAAAGTGAAGCACTGAAGCACGACAAAGGTATTCTTTCAATGGTACGTAGCTTCATGCAGAAAACAGCCGAAAGATATGAGGATATGGGCAAGAGTGCTGATAAGCTGTCAACAAAGGTGAAGGAACGATATGAGAAGCAGAAGTCCGTGAAGTCAGAGCTTAAATCCATTAGGAAAGCTCAGAAGGCGGAAATGGTCAAGCGTGTGCCGATGAATGAGAAGGTACTGTAATGAAACGAATACTTTTGCTAATTTTTACGGTGGTTTGTAACGTCTTTTTTGTTTTGTGCATGGCTAATATATATCGGATCTATGCAGATGAGAGGAAAAGTGCCGAGTCATTTGAAAGTCTTGTTGAGCTTGTGATCGATGTGCCAAGTGAAACCGTTACGGTAACCGCAGAAAACGTGGCATCGGAAACGAATCAATTCACCGAGCCGAAAAAGATCTCACCATATGAAAAGTACGCTCCCGTCTACGAACAGAACAGCGATTTCGTAGGTTGGATAATGATTGACGACACGAACATCAATTACCCCGTGATGCAGACGAAGGATAACTCCAACTTCTATATCAACCACGGATTTGATAAGAGTTACAGTGACTACGGAGTACCGTACGTACAGGAGGATTGCGCGATAGGTGAGTCCGATAACGTCATAATCTACGGGCATAATATGAAGAACGGCACGATGTTTTCAGATCTTGAAAAGTATGCGGATGAATCGTTTTTCTCGGAACATCGGTATATTCGATTTGACACTCTCTCGGACTACGGAACGTATGAAATAATCGCGGTTTTCCGTACCGTTGCGTATTCGGACTATGGCTTCAAATATTACAACTTTGTTGACTTAGAGGATGCCGAAGATTTCAACAGTTTCGTTGAAAAATGCAAGAAGCTGTCTCTGTACGACGCGGGAATAATTGCCGAATACGGGGATAAACTTTTGACTCTCTCAACCTGCGAGTATACACGGACAAACGGACGGTTTGTGGTCGTTGCAAAGTTGGTGAACGGCTATGGCTGATATCAAGATAAGGAGAGTTGTCAAGGGTTCCGTCAAAACACTCGACCGAGCTAAAACTCTCGGGGAGAGAATGAGGGGAGCGACGATCCGTACAAAGAACAAGGCGGAAAACTCTGTAACCACTCATGAAAGCACCACCGAAGAATACGCCGCAAACAAGGTTGAATCAGCGGTGGGTAAGGGTACTCGTGAAGGTGCACAACGGTTTGATTCACATGGCAAAAAGGCGGTACGCGATACCAAAGAAAACGTTGAGGTTTTAAGATACCGTATAAAGAACCGCACTGCAAAGAAGAAGGCTGAGTCAAAAGCCAAGGATGCTACAAAGAATGCAAAAAAAGCAAAAAGCTCAGCCAAAACAGCGAAGCGGAGTACACATAGAGCGGGGTCTACTGCAGATACTATGAACAAGACCGCAAAGAACGCGAAGTCTGCACCGAAAACCGCATCACGTACTGCAAAGGGCACGGTCAAGACGTCGAAGTATACCGTAAAGGTCTCACAGAAATCGGTCAAAACTGCGGCAAAAACGGGAAAGACCGCTATTAAAACAGCGGAGAAGTCAGCTAAGGCTACCAAAGCCGCGGCAAAAGCTTCTGATAGAACCGCCAAAGTAGCCGCACGAGCTGCTGCGAGAGCCGCGAAGGTAGCGGCAAAGGCTACAGTGACATTCGTTAAGGCTGCCGTTAAAGCGACGGTTGCCGCAGTGAAAGCTATTATTGCGGCGGTGAAAGGACTCGTCTCCGCTATCATCGCAGGCGGTTGGATAGCGGTGGTCATTATCATAATCATCGCTCTTATTGCGTTGATAGTCGGTTCATGCTTCGGTATTTTCTTTTCAAACGAGGACACGGGCAGTGAGTATTCAATGCAGTCGGTAATTACGGAATTAGACGAGGAGTTCCACACTCAGATCGAGAACACCATAAGCACACATCCCCACGACGTTCTTGAACGTTCGGGAACCACAGCAGCGTGGGAGGAGGTGCTGTCGGTGTACTCGGTGAAGACCACAACAGATCCCGACGATGCCGCAGATGTGGCGTCCATCGACGACGGAAAAAAGGCTATAATCCGCGAGGTGTTCTGGCTGATGAACACCATAACCTCACGGACCGAAAAACGCACGGAGACCGTTGTCACGCAAAGTTACGACTCCCGAGGTAACATAGTCGAGACTACAACCAACGTTACCAAGGTGTACCTGATAATTACCGTGACTCACAAAACAGCAACCGAAATGGCGGACCACTACGGCTTCAGCGAGGAACAGCGCGAACACCTCGCGGAACTGCTCAGCGAGGAAAATCGTGGTATGTGGGACGCGATGCTTGCCGGGGTAAGATAAAAGGAAACGGGAGCGATCACTAACAAGTGAACGCTCCCGTGAGTGGAGATTACATTTGCAATTATTGTACATGATATATTTATGTACTCTGTTATTGGTACAATGTATTCAAGTCATAATTCTAATGGTATTATTACTTAGAAAGGGTAAAGAAATGTTATACAAATACTGGCTTGCAGAATGGCTTCTCAATTATGTGAGACCTTCTGTAAAAGACAAAACTTACAACAGATATTCCGATGTTGTGGATCATCATTTAATTCCGGGACTTGGGGACTACGAACTGCATGATCTGACTCCGATAATAGTACAACGTTATATAACCAATCTGTTACAAAGCGGAAATCTGAAAACGGGGAAAGGCTTGTCGGCAAACTCGGTCAACTCAATTATTACTGTCATACAAGGTTCGATGACTACTGCTCACTTACTTGAACTTACCGACAAATACGAAATGAATAAGTTGAAGCGACCGAAAGCAAGCGAAAAGCCTATTGAATGTTTTTCTTCTGCCGAGCAAGAAAAGTTAGAACGTGCGGTGATGAATGATAAACGCAGTAAAATGAAGGGCGTAATAATCTGTCTGTATACAGGGTTACGTATCGGTGAACTGCTCGCTCTTGAATGGAGCGATATCGACTTTTCAAAAGCCGAATTGACCGTAAACAAGACTTGTCATGACGGCAAAAATAAAAACGGCACTTACTGCCGTATTACAGATGTTCCTAAAACAAGTAACTCCAGACGGGTTATTCCTCTGCCGAGACAGTTACTTTCGATACTTCGGGACATGAAAAAGCACAGTGATTCCCCGTTCGTTGTGTCCGGCGGAAAAACGAAAAGACTGTCTATAAGATCTTATCAACGGAGCTTTGAACTGTTACAAAATAAAATCGGAATACCACGCCGCGGATTTCATGCTTTACGTCATACATTTGCTACACGGGCTATCGAATGTGGAATGGATATTAAGTCTCTGTCTGAGATCCTTGGTCATAAAAATTCAACGGTGACATTAAACCGATATGTACATTCGCTGATGGACCACAAGCGTGCAATGATGAATAAGCTCGGAAAGAGGTTATAATGGTTAGATATTATTGATATTATTGATTTATAAAAATGCTTTACAAATAGCATGGCAGACTTTTTCCTTGGGAAAGTGTTATGTTTGATGATTATCACAAACATTTTTTGTTCCTTGCTTAAGGATAGAATGCCTATTTTCATTGTCTAATCGAAGATTTATGTTATACATCTAATAGTATATTAGGTGTACACTTTTGGACTCT
>CAYYRY010000104.1:0-6491 GCA_964474245.1 uncultured Ruminococcus sp.
GACTATTATAAAACAAAACTCACGTTTTGAAAAGTGTTTTTTTGTAATTTCAAGTATCATTACAAAATATCTCCCGAGAACCCAAAGCATTCTCGGGAGATACGTATTCAGTTTATCACTAATTACGGTCTTTCACAGTGACACATCAATCGCCGTAACGCTTGATGATCTCGTCCTGAGACTCTCTGCCGACCTCAACGAACTTCTTGGAGAAGCCGCCTACGCGGACGATGAGGTTGCCCCAATCCTCGGGGGTCTTCTGCGCCGCGATCATATCCTCCTTGGAGGCGGTGGTGATCTGCGCAAGCTGACCGCCCATCATCATGAAGGTCTTTATAAGTCCTGCCACCTTCGCACGGGACTCCGGTGTCTGCATGAGATCCTTGGGGAAGAGCACGTTACAGCCGGAGCCGCCCACGCCGAGCTTAAGAGGCATACGGGATACGGAGAGAAGCATATTGGTAACACCGTTCTTGTCTGCGCCCGTTCTCGGACCGATGGTGTTTCCGAGAGGTTCACCCGCAAAGCGGCCGTCAGGCATTGCACCTACGTTATGACCCATGCTGATACCGCCCTCAAGGAGGGAGCAAGCGCCGGTGAATACTCCGCCGCGGCGGGAGGTGTACTTTCCGATCTCACGCCAGTAGTGCTCAAGCACCTTAGCGGACATGGCGTCTGCCTCTTCGTCGCCGTTACCGTACTTGGGAACGTCAAGAAGCATCTGTCTTACCTCCTCGTAGCCCTCGAAGTTTGCCTTCAGAGCCGCATCAAGAGTTTCAAGGCTGATCTTCTTCTCATCGTATACAAGCTTCTTCATGGCGTACATGGAGTCACCGACGGTTCCGTGACCGCCCGTCTCGATAACGCCGTAATTGTATATGGTACCGCCGTCGTCCATGTTGAGTCCGCGCTCGATGCAAGCCTCGGTCATACAGGACTTAACGAGTTTTGCAACGTTTGCATTACGGATGTCAACACCCATGTTGCAAAGCTCGAGGTATATTCTCGTGAAATATTCGATCTGCGCCGTGTACGCATCCCACAGCTTGTCAAAGGTGTCGAAGTCGGTAAGACCGCCGAGATCAAGACCGAGCTGGAGATCGTTGTTGCCGATGTCACGTCCGTGGTTGAGGGTGAGCTCGAATACCTTCGCAAGGTTGAAGGAACCGTCCTCGCATCCGAAGTTACTCTTACCGGGGATCTCGATCTCCTGACAGCCGAGAAGCGTATAGTCTCTCGCATCCTCAAGCTTAACTCCGTACTCAACGAGACCTTCGATTACGTTCTTATCACTGGCAACCGTGGGGTCGGACATACCCTCGCTCCAAAGGGTAACGATAAGATCGAGAAGCTCCGGAGAGGTGTTTTCGTGTACACGGAAGGATACTCTCGGGTGAGTGTCGTGAATGGTGCGGATGGTCTGAAGCACAAGATAAGTGATCTCGTTGGAGGCATCCGTGCCATCCTCGGGCTTAACGCCGCCGAGAACGACGTTGTGGCTGCCGTGCTCCCAAACCTTCATGATAAGCTCCGCGATCATCTGATGATCTTCGTAGCTGCCGGTCCAGAAGGGATAGAGGTACTGGTCAAAGCGACCTACACAGTCAACCCAGTCCCAAAGGCTGTAACCCCACATGAGCTGACCTGCCTGATGGAGAGTCTTCGGCGCATCCCAGGCAATAACGCGGAGGTTAGCCGCATTTTCAAGAAGCTGCTCTGCCCATTCGCCCTCTGCACTCTCAGCCGCCTTCTCGCAGGCGTCTGCATACTGCTTGAACCAAGCGGAGAAGCCCTCCATAACGATACGGCAGGCTCTGTAGAACTCCTTCTTTCTGGTGTTGCCCGCGGGGGTGATGGAGTCGTAGTAGTTGATCTGCTCGATGGTACCGCCGATACCGAGCTTCATAAGCTTGTTGTAGCTGGGAACGGTATGACCCTGGTATCCGCCTGCCCACCAGATCCTGCCCACACCTCTGTAAGCGTCGCCCATGAGCTCAACGCCGCGCTGATCCAGGTAGTAAAAATCGAGAGGACGCATTCTCTTCTGTATCTCAGGGGTCGCGCCGGCTCTTTCGAGATTACCCTCGATACCGAAGGAGAAGTGCTCGTGAATGGGTCTGCGAGGGCGGTTAAAGCACATGAAGTACTCACCCTCGGTGATAATGGGCTCGCTTTCGAGCCACGAGTTAACGATACCGATCGCCTGACAAACTATGTAGGGCTCATCGGGGTTGTTGACGAATGCATCGATAAAAGGTTGCTTGCCGTCGTTCGGCATACCCGTAAACGTACCTTCTCTGTCGTCACGGGGTCTCAGTCTTGCAAGCACCTGATCATAAACCTTTTTGTTTCTTCCTTCAAAAATAAATCTCTTGTCTGCTGTAAGCATTATCATTCTCCTTTCATTATTTTCCGCGTATGGATATATTTGTTCAGCCACATTGTATCATAAACCAAACACGATGTCAAGGGAGGTGTTCCCTTCGGGAATATGAAGCCGCTACGCTTGTGAAGCGTCGCTACTCGACATGGGGCTGTAACGTTCGCTCACTTTTGCCGAAAGCACACTTCACGCACCGAAGGTGCGCTTCATGCCGCCAAAGGCAGCGCTTCATATTTGCCGCAGGCAAATACTTTATTCTCCGTATCGCTTGATGATCTCGTCCTGAGTCTCGCGCTCGCAGTCTACGAACTTCTTTGAGAAGCCGCCGACACGGACGATGAGGTTTCCGTGGTCCTCGGGGCGTACCTGTGCTTCCTTCATGTCCTCAAGGGACGCGGTTGTGATCTGAGCAAGCTGACCGCCCATCATCATGAACGTCTTGATAAGACCCGCCGCCTTTGCGCGGGATTCGGGAGTCTGCAACAGCTCGCGGGGGAACAGCACGTTGCATCCCGAGCCACCCATGCCGAGGTGGAGAGGCATACGCGCAACCGACGTGAGCATATTGGTAACTCCGCTGGTGTCAGCACCCGTTCTCGGACCTATGGTGTTTCCGAGAGGCTCACCCGCAAAGCGTCCGTCGGGGAGAGCCCCGAGTTCCTTACCCATGCCTATTCCCGACTCAAGAAGCGAGCACGCACCCGTAAAGGGCTGACCTCTTCTCGAGGTGTACTTGCCGATCTCCGTCCAGAAGTGTTCGAGAACTCTCGCCGCCATGGCGTCAGCCTCCTCGTAGCCGTTACCGTATTTCGGCACGTTGCGAAGCATGAGTCGTACGTCCTCGTAGCCTTCAAAGTTAGCCTTAAGAGCCGCGTCAAGGGTCTCAAGGGATATCTTCTTTTCATCGTAAACGAGCTTCTTCATGGCGTACAGCGAGTCACCGACAGTGCCGTGACCGCCCGTTTCGATGCATCCGTAATTGTAAATTGAGCCGCCCTCGTCAAGCTGGAGTCCTCGCTCGATGCAAGCCTCCGTCATGCATGACTTTATAAGCTTCGCCACGTTCGCCACACGAACGTCAACGCCGAAGTTGCAGCACTCAAGGAAATATCTCGTCAGGTACTCGACCTGCGCCGTATACGCATCCCACAGCTTGTCGAAGGTATCGAAATCCGTGAGATTACCGAGGGTAAGACCGATCTGCGCGTCGCCATCCATCCTGTTACATCCGTTGTTGAGGGTGATCTCGAATATCTTCGCAAGGTTTATGGAGCCGTCCTCGCATCCGAAATTACTCTTTCCGGGGATCTCGATCTCCTGACAGCCGAGGATGGTGTAGTCTCTCGCATCCTCGAGCTTCACTCCGTAGCCTATAAGTCCCGGTATGATCTGCACGTCGCTTGCCACCGTGGGGTCGCTCATGCCCTCGCTCCAAAGAGTGACGATGAGGTCAAGCAGCTCCGCGGGAGTATTCTCGTGTATACGCACGGCAACTCTCGGGTGAACGTCATGAAGGGCGCGGATTATCTGAAGCACAAGATATGTAATATCGTTGGAGGCGTCCGTGCCGTCCTCGGGTTTCACGCCGCCGAGGACAACGTTGTGGCTTCCGTGCTCCCAAACCTTCATGATGAGGTCCGCTATCATACGGCAGTCCTCGTCGGAGCCCGTCCAGAATCTGTGCATATACTGGTCAAAGCGACCCACGCAGTCCACCCAGTCCCACAGGCAGTAGCCCCACATGAGCTGACCCGCCTGACGGAGGTTTACGGGCGCATCCCACGAAACCGTGCGGCAGTTGTCGGCGATCTCTAAAAGCTGCTCACGCCACTCGCCCTCTGCCGTTTTTGCCAGCTCCTCAGCATAGTCCGCATACTTTTTGAACCATGCGGAGAATCCGTACATGATTATACGGCAAGCCTCATAGAAAGTCTTCTTTTTACGGTCAACAAAAGGAGTGATCGAGTCGTAGTAGTCGATCTGCGCGATGGTACCGCCGATACCGAGCTTTAAAAGCTTGTTGTAACTGGGTACCGTGTGCCCCTGGAACGCTCCCGCGAACCAGATACAGCCTGCAGGCCAATAACCGTCACCCATCAGGGCGTGTCCCTTTTCGTCGATATAGTCTCGGTCAAGAGGGAGCATACGGGGTTTCAAGGCCTTTGCCCTCTCGCTGTGATCCCAGCTTCCCCTGAGGCCCTTCGCAAAGTGATCGTAAATGGGTCTCGTGGGTTTCATGTAGCCTACAAAATATTCGCCCTCCGTAATGATTGGATCGCTGACCATCCACGAGTCAACGATACCGTGGGCAAGGCAAATGATGTACGGCTCGTCGGGGCGTGATTCGAATGCGTCAAGGAAGGGCTCCTTCCCATCGTCATCGGGACCCGTAAATGTATCCTCTCTCTCGTCACGTGACTTAAGTCTTTTAAGTATCTGCTCACGCACCAAGGCGTTACGTCCTACAAATTCAAATCTGTCAAGTCTGTTCAATTTATTCTATTCCTCCATTCCCCCGCCCAAGCGGATCCCACGTTGCCAAAGGCAATACATCACATTGCCGAAGGCAATACACTTATTCTCCGTATCGCATGATTATCTCATCCTGAGTCTCGCGGTCAAGCTCGATAAAGCGCTGGCTGAAGCCGCCCACGCGGACTATAAGTCCCTCGTAATCATCGGGACGCTCCTGAGCCGCAAGCATCTCCTCCTTGGAGGCGGTGGTAATCTGCGCAAGCTGTCCGCCCATCTTGAGGTAAGCTCTCATCAGTCCCGCAACCTTGGCGCGGGAATCCTCACTCTGCAGTATCTCCTTGGGGAAGAGCACGTTGCATCCCGAGCCTCCCATACCGAGATGGAGAGGCATACGTGAAACGGACGTCAGCATGTTGGTAACTCCGTTCTTATCCGCCCCCGTTCTCGGGCCTATGGTGTTGCCGAGGGGCTCACCCGCCAAACGTCCGTCGGGCATCGCGCCGATAGCCATACCCATGTCGATACCCCCCTCAAGGAGAGAGCAAGCACCCGTAAAGGGCTGACCGCGGCGGGAGGTGTATTTACCGATCTCCGTCCAATAGTGGCTCAGCACCCTCTCGGACATCTCGTCCGCCTCAGGGTCTCCGTTACCGTACTTGGGAACTGCGAGAAGCATCTGACGTATGTCCTCGTAGCCCTCAAAGTTTGCCTTCAGCGCCGCGTCGAGAGTCTCAAGGGATATCTTCTTTTCATCGTAGACGAGCTTCTTCATAGCGTACATGGAGTCACCGACGGTTCCGTGACCGCCCGTCTCTATACATCCGTAATTGTATATTGCACCGCCGTCGTCGAGATTAAGTCCGCGCTCGATGCAAGCCTCGGTCATGCAGGACTTGACAAGCTTCGAAACGTTGGCGTTTCGTATGTCAACGCCCATGTTGCAAAGATCGAGGTGTATCCTCGTGAGGTACTCCACCTCCGCGGTGTACGCATTCCACAGCTTGTCAAAGGTATCGAAATCCGTAAGACCGCCAAGGTCAAGGCAGACCTGCACGTTGCCGTGGATAGGATCGCGGCCGTGGTTCAGTGTGTATTCAAATATCTTCGCAAGGTTGATGGTTCCGTCCTCGCATCCGAAGTTGCTCTTGCCGGGGATCTCAATCTCCTGGCATCCCAGCATGGTGTAGTCTCTTGCATCCTCGAGCTTCACGCCGTAGCCCACCAGTCCCGGTATGATCTGCGTGTCGCTTGCTACCGTGGGGTCGCTCATTCCCTCGCTCCATATGGTGACGATGAGGTCAAGTAGCTCCGCGGGGGTGTCGTCGTGTATGCGTACCGCCACTCTCGGGTGGGTGTCGTGTAGTGTGCGGATTATCTGCAGCACAAGATAGGTGATATCGTTTGCGGCATCCGTGCCGTCCTCGGGCTTCACGCCGCCGAGGACAACGTTGTGGCTTCCGTGCTCCCAAACCTTCATTATGAGGTCCGCTATCATCTGCACGTCCTCGTCCGAGCCCGTCCAGAAGGGGAACAAATACTGGTCAAAGCGTCCCACGCAGTCCACCCAGTCCCACAGACAGTAGCCCCACATGAGCTGTCCCGCCTGACGGAGGTTTACGGGCGCTTCCCACGC
>CAYYRY010000105.1:0-6435 GCA_964474245.1 uncultured Ruminococcus sp.
GTATCGTTGATGATGGCCTGATACCACTGTCTTGCCTCACGTGTTGCAGGATCGTCTCCTGCGTCTCCATCGTAGAAAGCAACGCCTCCGGACTCAAGATCGGGAGAATAGTCGTACATACGGCCCTGACGGATACCGTTGATACGTACGTCGCCGTTCAGCTTCTCTCCGCCGCCCTTTGTTCCGCATAGAATCGTGGATGCCTCAGACGTATCTATCATATTGATCGCCCAGGACGATTCAACGGAAATGGTAGCGCCGTTTTCCATTACCACAAATCCGAATGCACAGTCCTCGACAGTAAATTTCTCAGGATCCCAATCTCCGAAAATATTAGCAGTTTGGGTCTGGTTATTGAGTGCATGGTAGGAAGTACCCACACAATACTTGGGCTTATAGTTATCCATCATCCATAGGGTAAGATCAAGTGCGTGTGTTCCGATATCGATGAGTGGACCGCCGCCCTGCTCATATTCGTTCAGGAACACACCCCAAGTGGGGACAGCACGGCGTCTCAGCGCAATGGCACGGGCATAATAGATATCGCCGAGTGTACCTGCATCCGCTTCATTCTTGAGATACTGAGCCTGACTTGTCTGACGGCTCTGGTAACCGATGGTCAACTTCTTGCCTGTGCGCTTTGCAGCTTCAAGCATCTTAAGAGCCTCTTCGGAGTTGATAGCCATGGGCTTCTCGCACATTACGTGCTTTCCTGCCTCAAGTGCATCGACCGTAATAAAGCTATGTGCTCTGTTGGGAGTACAAACGTGGACAACGTCTATTGTCTCGTCCTCGAGGAGCTTCCTGTAATCCTCGTAAACCTTTGCCCCCTCTGCACCGTATTCCTTGGCAGCTTTTTCTGCTCTTTCCGCAATGATATCACAGAATGCCACCATCTCGCACATGTCAAGATTTTTGAGTGCGGGCATATGCTTGCCGTTTGCAATACCACCGCAACCGATAATACCGACTTTTAACTTTTCATTTGTATGAGCCATTTGATGTTCTCCTGATAATGTAGTATTTGATTTCCGCATCAATGCATAAATCTCGCTTTTTCCGAATAACAAACGTATCGGTCTGTCAGTGAAGACGGTTTATTTCTCAACGTCAAGATCCCACACAAGCATTCCGTTTCGCTCGGTTATGGGAAGGAGCGTCAGCTTGGAGCCGTTACCTCCCCAGTCGTTGGGGGCGTGGAGGGACGCATACATCTGACCGTCTTCTGCTGTAAAGATCATTCCGTGACCGCCGTCAATATCAATATTAAGCTCGGAAAAAAGTAACGGATCGTCATGGGTCCACTCACCGTCAAGTCGTCCGTTGCTGCTTCTTGCAACGGCGAGACAATAACCCTTCGCATCATTGTTGGACCAAAGCATGAGGAGCTCACCCTCCTCCGTGGTATACATGAAGCATCCGTCGGTAATACCGCCGATTGCCCAGTGCGCATCTCTCGCGCGGAAAAGCTCAATAGGCTCGGAGATAAAGTGAGTAAAGTCCTCTGACAGCTTAGCCGCTGCAAAGGCTCCGTTTCCTTCAAGGGACGTGTGCTCGTGGACGAATACCATCCAAGGCTGACCGTCACCGTCAACGTACAGTGTACCGTCGATGCAGTCCCACTCCTCGGGAGTGATCCAGCCGTCAGTGATCATCTTAAAGGGTCCCTCGGGACTGTCCGACTTCATTATGATACAACCGTGGTTTTCGTAAGGATTCAGAGTTTCCTTAGGTGAGTACGTGGTAAACATATAGTATGAGCCGTTGTACTTGTGTACCTCGGGTGCCCAGTTGCACTTGGAATAATCCGCAGGCCTTTCCACAACGCCGGGTATTTCTTCCCAAGGACCTTCCACCGAAGTACTCTTGTACGCTCTCCAACCCGTAACGTAAACATAGTAGATCCCGTTTTCATAAAGGACGAACGGGTCGCGGCAATTTTGAGTTATGGAATCGTCGATGATCAGAAAATCCTCCGGCAGTACATCTTTTGAGATTTCAAGATCAACGGGAAGAGCAAGGGTTCCGTCCTTGACGTATTTTGTTAGCAGGAGCTCCACAGCATAGGTCTTAGCGAAATTGGAGGTATATGCAACGTAAAGCTTCGTATACTCTCCGTTTTTCACAAGCTTCACGGCATAACCGCTGTCTCCGAGCTTTTCGGTCATCTCGGCAATAACCGGGTCTGCAGCAACGTTCAGAATTATTTGATTTCTTTCCGCCATGGTATTTGACGTAACGTAAGGCTTACAGTCAAACTGATACCCGAACTCGACGTTAAACCTGCCGACAAACGACTTTGCCATATCCTGCTCGTTGGCACCGATGAACGTATAGAGGACGGTAAAAGCCGATTTTTCGTTTTCTCTTGCGATAACCGCACCCTCGTTTTCAAGAAGCTCATTTATGGAGTTGGAAAGTCTCAGCACGATAGTCGCGCCCTCGGCACGGCTCGCCTCTGAAGAAGGGTTAAACTTTCCTTCATTATCACCCTTGAATATACCCCATCTTTGGCAGGTGTATATCTGCTCACGACACCACTTTGCGATCTTCGCATTATCGGTAAAAGCAGATTCCTCCACGGTCTCGGGGAGACTGTATCCCATATACGCGAGATATCTCTCGATCATCACCGCAAGCTCTGCGCGGGTGATAGTCTGCATGGGTCGTACGGTGTTATCGGTGAAGCCCTTGATGAGGCCTCTTTCAACACCCCAACCCATAGCTTCGGAGTACCACTTACCGTCAACGCCGTCATCGAAGCTCTCAAGTTTTGCGCCGAACCCCGTATCGGTGACTCCCGTGAGTCTGTACAGCAGTGTAACGAACTCGGAACGGCTCATGGTTTTGAGAGGAGCAAATTCCGTTTCTGAGGTGCCCTTCATGATACCCTTTTCATATGCCTCGACAACGGTCTTGTAGTACCATGCTTTTTCGGGCACGTCGTTAAAGGGTATCGCGGCAGCTGAAGTACTGACAACGAGAGAAGTCGTCAACACAAGTGCCAAAATCGTTATCGTAATAATTTTTCTCATGCTTATAACCATACCTTATATTTATCTGTAATATACTTTCATCCCTCGGATAGGTGTATACAGACCTGCACCTTAATAATTACTGACACGGTGCTCAGTCAAGGTTCAAATCCCATACGAGAACACCGTTTCGCTCGATAATGGGATAAATGGTCATTCGGGAACTGTCTCCGTTCCAGTCGTTGGGTGTGTGTACAACCGCATACATCTGACCGTCAAAATCAGTAAATATCATACCGTGACCGCCGTCAAATCCCGTTGCCATAGCAGAATATACCATGGGTATCTTGTCGTGGATCCATTCGCCGTCGAGCTTACCGTTGGAACTCTTGGAAACTGCAACACAGTATCCTGATTTCTCATTGTTATGACCAGAGCATTAAAAGCTCACCCCGTGCATTGGTGTACATGAAGCATCCGTCCGTAACTCCGTCGTACGCCCAGGTGGGCTCTTTCCCGCGGAACAGCTCCATGGGCTCGGAGATAAAGTGCGTGAAGTCCTCAGACAACTTAGCCGCGACGAATGCGCCGTTGCCTCCGTAGCAGGTGTGCTCACGTGAGAATATCATCCAAGGCTGACCGTCAGGGTCAACGTACAGTGTACCGTCTATGCAGTCCCATTCCTTGGGAGTGATCCATCCGTCGGTGATCATCTCGAAGGGTCCCTCGGGGCTGTCCGCTTCCATAATGATGCATCCGCGGTTATCGAATTCATTGAGCTTTTCGGTAGGTCTGTAAGCGGTAAACATATAGTATTTTCCGTTGTATTTATATACCTCGGGAGCATAGGCGTTGGTTTTGAAGTCATCGGGCTTTACCACAGCCTTTTTGATCTGAGTCCAAGGGCCCTGCAGGGACGTGCTCTTGTACACGCGCCAGCCCGTAACGTAGGCGTATACACTCCATCCTCCGCGTAAATGAAGGGGTCACGGCTTTTTTTGTCGATGCTGCTGACTACGTTCAGGAAGTCCTCTGCCTTCTTCGTTCCCGTAATGTCAAGGTCATAGGGAATGGCAAATACTCCGTCCTTTACGTATTTCGTAAGGAGATACTCCACAGCATACGTTCCGGAGAAGGTTGAGGTATATGCAAACAGCACCTTTGTGTATTCACCGTCACGAACGACCTTAACTGCATAGGAATCCTCGCCGAGAGACTTTTTCATTTCGTCTATCTCAGGGTATCCGTCTGCGTTGAACACGAACTGCAAGGTATATTTGTCAATGCTGCTCGGCATGAACGGAGCCTTGATGAGATCCATACCAAATTCCTGCTTGATCCTCAACAGATGATATGAAACCTCGCTGTCATTACCGTTCTGACCGAACACATAGACCACACGGAGTTTTGATTCTTCGCCTTCACGACAGATGACTATTCCCTCATTTTCAAGAACGCTGTCAACGGATTCCATCAGCCTCAGCACGATGGTCGCACCCTCAGCACGTGTAGCCTCAGCAGAAGGATTGAATCTGCCGTCGCCGTCACCCTTGAAGATACCCCATCTCTGACAGACGTATATCTGCTCACGGCACCACTTGGCGATCTGCGCGTCGTCCGTGAATACAGTCTCCTCTGCCGCATCGGGCAAAGTGATCCCTCTGTACTCAAGGTATCTTACTATCATCACCGCAAGCTCCGCACGGGTGACCGTCTGCGCAGGTCTTACCGTATTGTCCGTCATACCCTTGATAAGTCCTCGCTCCACACCCAGCCCATAGCCTCGGAGTACCACTTTCCGTCAACTCCGTCGTCGAAGCTCTCAAGCTTTGCGCCGAATCCCGTACCGTTGACACCGGTAATTCTGTATAGAAGGGTCACAAACTCAGCGCGTCCCATTGTCTTGAGGGGAGCAAATTCCGTGTCGGAAGTACCCTTCATAATGCCCTTTTCATACGCCTTGACAACGGTCTTGTAGTACCATTTTCCCTCAGCTACGTCCGTAAAGGGCACCTTGCCTGCCGCTCCGACGTACACAGCCATTGCGGCAGCCGCTATAAGAAGCACGGATAAAACAATTGCGATCTTCTTCATAATAATCTCCATTCAGCCTGCGGCTGCACAAAATAGTAATGAAGCAAATACGTGTCTGTAACGCAGACAAAAATCGGAATATTGATTTTTAGCGTTTGCTTACGCTTGAAATAGCTTTTCATAATACACAGGCTGTTTGAACTTTCACGCTAAACACCTTTCATGTATTATTCATTTTCCAGCCTCAGCACTCGCGGTCTCTGCGCAAGTTAGTCATATACAATGAGCAAGGTACTCTGCAGGTCTCAAAAAGCCGCGAAGGGAGAATGATGGACCGCATCATTCCCCCTTCGGTTAGGTCTATTTAAAACTACTATCAGAATCTGTAGATATCACCTGTCTTAGCAGATGTGTAGATACCCTCAAGGATCTGAGTTACGCAATAAGCCTGCTCGGGAAGAACGCAAGGATCCTTGTCATCAAGGATTGAACGGATCCACTGTCTTGCTTCCTTAGTACCGTCGCTCTCGTTGGCATTGCCGTCGTAGAATGCAACGCCGCCGGAAGAGAGGTCAGGAGAGTAATCATACATACGACCCTGACGGATACCGTTGATACGGCAACCACCGATAAGGTCTCCACCACCCTTTGTACCACAAACAAGTGTGGTAGCCTCCATTGTGGAGAGAGAGTTGAGTGCCCAGGAGGACTCAACGGAAATAGTAGCACCGTTCTCCATTACTACGAAGCCGAATGCACAGTCCTCAACAGTAAACTTCTCGGGATCCCAGTCGCCCCAAGCGTTAGCTGTGTTGGTCTGGTTGTTGAGAGCGTGGTATGTAGTACCTACGCAATACTTGGGCTTATAGTTGTCCATAGTCCAGAGAGAAAGGTCAAGAGCGTGTGTTCCGATATCGATGAGAGGACCGCCGCCCTGCTCATACTCGTTGAGGAATACACCCCATGTGGGAACTGCACGACGGCGAAGAGCGATCGCACGAGCGTAGTAGATATCGCCGAATGTGCCTGCGAGCGCCTCGTTCTTGAGGTACTGAGCATCGCTTCTCTGACGGTTCTGGTAACCGATGGTAAGCTTCTTACCGGTTCTCTTCGCTGCTTCAAGCATCTTGAGAGCCTCAGCAGAGTTGATAGCCATGGGCTTCTCACACATTACGTGCTTGCCGGCCTCGAGAGCATCAACTGTTATAAAGCTGTGTGCTCTGTTAGGTGTACAAACGTGAACTACATCGATGGTCTTGTCTTCAAGAAGCTCCTTGTAGTCAACATAAACCTTTGCATCAGGTGTGCCGTACTTCTTAGCAGCCTCCTCTGCTCTCTCGATAACGAGGTCACAGAAAGCAACCATCTCACATTCCTTAACGTTTCTGAGAGAAGGCATATGCTTGCCGTTAGCGATACCGCCGCA
>CAYYRY010000106.1:0-6419 GCA_964474245.1 uncultured Ruminococcus sp.
TGATAAGCATCTCAGCTTCGCCTGTAATGCTCGCAGTTTCTTTCGGAAAATGTGAAGTGTACCGTTTCATCAAGGGCTGTGCCGCATTGTGGACAGTAGGCATGATGCTTGGCGGGATCATGACATTTCTGACGTCGGGAGGTAATGAGGTAGTCCATCAGGGCTACAGAGGTGCGACGCACAGCACGATGCTTGTACCGGTGGCTGCAGGCTTGTGCGGTGTGCTCCTTTCGATAATAAGGCATCTTACGAATAAGAAAACAACTGAGGTCAGCATTACTCTGCTTGGAAACACAGCTGAGTTTACGGGACTCGTTGATTCGGGAAACCTTCTGCGTGACCCGGTAACGGGAGATGCGGTGATCGTACTGTCGGGGACTGCGTCAGAGAAGCTGTTAAGCGAAGCTGAGGTATCTGCTGTGAAAAAAGGTACGTTTTACGGAGAGCTTGCCGGTGTAGCGTCAAGGTACAGAGTCATCCCTGCCAAGGGAGTCGGTACTGTATCGCTCCTTCACGGGCTGAGGGCGGACAAAGTTAAAGTAGGAGGACGGGAATGCAGGTGTATCATTGCTTTATCTGATGATGAAGTATTCGGAGGACAGTTTGAATGTATCGTTCCGTCGTGTGTAATATGAAGCTGAGACAAGTATAATTATGAAGTGCAGAAAGAGAGGTCTGTTATGAAATTAAACGGAAAGCTTACGGTATTGATAAAAAAGCTCTTATTCAGAGAAACTGCCGGAGACGAGGGTGAGCTTTATTACATAAACGGTGCAGAGACTCTGCCTCCTCCGCTGAGTGCAGAGGAAGAGGCTGAGGTCATAGCTTCGCTGCCATATGACGTTGACGGCACATCAAAGCTGATAGAGCACAACTTGAGGCTTGTGGTATATATTTCGAAGAAATTCGACAACGCCGGTGTTGGTATTGAGGACCTCATATCAATAGGAACCATCGGTCTTATCAAAGCGGTGAATACATATAAGCCTGAGAAAAATATTAAGCTTGCGACCTACGCATCCAGATGTATTGAAAACGAGATATTGATGTACATCAGAAAAAACGCATCCCACAGAGGAGAAGTGTCCATCGACGAGCCCCTGAACACGGATTGGGACGGTAACGAGCTTCTCCTGTCAGACGTGCTGGGAAGTGATGAAAATTCGGTCAGCGAAAATATCGAGAGGCGCGAGGAGGAAAGGTGCATCAGAGAGGCTGTGGAAGAGCTCGGAGACAGGGAGAGGGAGATAATCGAGCTGAGATACGGACTTGGCGGAAGACGGGAGATGACGCAAAAGGAGGTTGCAGACAGGCTCGGTATATCCCAGTCATATATTTCACGCCTTGAAAAGAAGATAATAATAAGGCTTAAAAAGCAGATCGCATCAAAGGTGTAACACAAAATATTGGGTACAGACCGAAAAAACGCAAAAAATATTGATTAATTCATCATTTTTTTTGAAAAAGCTATTGCAAATAAAAGATAATTGTGATATAATTTCGAATATGTGAGTTAAGTTTGAAATACGAAACGAATGCACAGTTTCCGTCGGCTTAATTCGAACCGCTTTATGCTGTATCCGCACCAAGACGCGGCATATACAAGGCATGATATCAAGTTTGAATGAGGTGAAAAAAATGAAGTCCGGAATCCATCCTAAGTATGAAGAAGTAACCATTCGTTGCGCTTGCGGCGAATCTGTAAAGACTCGTTCCACAAAGGGAGATGCTAACGGCGAGATCCGTGTTGACATTTGCTCTAAGTGTCATCCTTTCTTTACCGGTAAGCAGAAGTTTGTTGACGTGGGCGGCCGTGTTGACAAGTTCAAGAAGCGTCTTCAGATGAGCGGAAAATAATTAATCTATTGTTTTGTCCGTCGAAGTCGGGCAGGATATGTGAGTCTTTGTGATTTGCCTTCCTGTCCGACTTTTTCTCTTTATTTGTACAGCCAATGGCTGAAAGGAAAATAACATGAATAATAAAACAGATAATACCCGCCGTGCCGTGCTTTGTACCGTGTACAGGTCACAGGATGAAGAAGAGGCGAAAGTAAGCCTTGCCGAGCTTGAAAGGCTTCTTGAAACTGCAGGCGGAGAAGCAGTTGCCATAGTAACTCAGGTCAGGGAAGCACCCGACCACCGTACCGTTATCGGCAGCGGAAAGTGTGAGGAGCTTTCAAATCTTTGCCGCGATCTTGAAGCAGTGCTTGTTGTGTTCGACTGTGAGATGTCACCCTCTCAGATAAAGGCTGTGGAGGACGAGATCGATGCAGACGTTCAGGTCATTGACAGAAGTATGCTTATTCTCGACATTTTTGCAACTCATGCAAGAAGCGCCGAGGGTACACTTCAGGTTGAGCTTGCACAGCTTAAATATACTGCTCCCCGTCTTGTCGGTCACGGACGTGAGATGTCCCGTCTCGGTGGTGCTGCTTCAGGCTCCATAGGATCAAGAGGCCCCGGTGAAACAAAGCTTGAGATTGACCGACGTCGTATTCGTGCACGTATTACTGCCCTTGAGCGTGAGCTTGAGGACGTAGCAAGAGCAAGAGACGTTATCAGACGGTCTCGGGAAAGAAGCGGAATGAAAAGGTGTGCCATAGTCGGCTACACCAATGCGGGTAAGTCAACGCTTCTGAACAGACTTACCGAGGCAGGTATTCTTGCAGAGGACAAGCTGTTCGCAACCCTTGATACGACTACGCGAAAGTACACTCTCCCCGGCGGTGCGGACGTGCTTCTGACAGATACCGTCGGTTTTATCAGAAACCTGCCTCACCATCTTGTGAACGCATTCCGTTCCACCCTCGAGGAGGTCGTTTATTCCGATTTCTTAATGATCATCATCGATGCGTCCGACCCTCAGTTTGCGTCTCACCTTAGTGTGACCGAGGGGCTTATCGAGGAGCTGGGCGCATCAGATAAGCCAAGGCTTTACGTTATGAACAAATGCGATGCCGCTTCAACTGATGTGTCATCTGTCATGACTCACAATGCAGATAATGCAGAGTATGCGGCAATATCTGCTCTTACGGGTGAGGGTATTGACTCGATGATAGCAAAGCTTGAAGAGATGCTCGGTGCAGGGTCAAAAAAGATCAAGCTCAGGCTGCCCATGTCCGCAGGTGCTATCGTCAGCGAATTTTACGCAAATGCTGAAAACGTCAGTGTGGATTACACCGCTGATGGCATTGAACTTTCTGCGACAGTTGACGAAAAGCTTTACGGAAAGTATGCATCATATATAGTTGAGGAGATGTGACATGATGACGGAAAACGTTAAGGGAAAGGTCACACTTTACAAAAGAGCTGATGCTGAGATAATTGAGAAAAAATCCCGCTTCATCGGGCACGCAATACCGGTAAAGGACGAGGCGGAGGCTCAGGCTTTCGTTGCGGAAATGAAGCGAAAGTATGCGGATGCCACGCATAACGTGTATGCTTATTATATAAACGACGGCGCCATTGCCAGATGCAGTGACGACGGAGAGCCGCAAGGCAGCTCAGGCTATCCTACGCTCAACGCATTGAAGACCTGCGGAGCTACTGATATGTGCGTAGTCGTTACAAGGTATTTCGGAGGAACCCTTCTCGGTACTGCCGGTCTTGCCAGAACATATGCAGCCGCAGCCCGTGCCGCAATTGACGCCGCCGGCTTTGCTGTGTACGAAAACTTTACCGTTGCAATGATTGAGACCGGGTATTCCGAATATCAGAAGCTTACGGTGATCTTGCGTAACGAAGGTATAGCTGAGGAGCAAACCGATTTCGGTGAGCACGTTACCGTAACCTGCGCAATAGGAGACGGTAAAACAGAAAAATTAAAAAATCAAGTGAGGGATATCTCTCAGGGTAAAGCTGCCTTCGAAGTGATTTGTGTCGAAGAAAGACTGAGAAAACTCTAAAAAAGTAAAAAAAGTATTTTTTGCGTATATTATATATGAGCTTTTCAGAGAGTTTTTCAAGAAGCTTTAAATGAAAAATTTAAATAGTACAGAAAGGCGGTGCCGAATATGATGATTCCGAACAGCGTGATCGAAGATATACGGTACCGCAACGATATTGAGGACGTTATAGGGTCGTATATCACTTTGAAAAGGGCAGGCTCCAATCTGAAGGGACTTTGTCCCTTCCACAGTGAGAAGACCCCGTCCTTTGTTGTTTACAAGGATACCCAGAGCTATTACTGTTTCGGCTGCGGCGCAGGCGGTGACGTTATTAACTTCATCATGCGTCAGGAGAATCTCGATTACGTATCGGCGGTAGAGTATCTGGCAAAGAGAGCCGGCGTAGTGCTTCCCGATTTTTCATCTCAGAGTGGTCTTCCTCAAGGACCCGGCAGAAGCCGCATTTTTCAAATGAACGTGGAGGCTGCGAGATATTTCAGAAATATGCTGTTTGATGAGCACGCGGGTGCTCCCGCAAGGCAATATCTTATAGGAAACAGGGCACTCAGCAGCTCTGTGGTCAAGCACTTCGGACTTGGCTTTGCGCCAAACTCCTGGGACGGACTTCGTAATCACTTAAGCTCTCTCGGATATACCTATGATGAAATGAAGGCTGCTAATCTTTGTAACAAAAATGAAAAAAATGTCAGCAGCGTATACGATTCTTTCAGAGGCAGGGTGATGTTTCCCATAATCGACGTGTCGGGAAATATCGTCGCTTTTGGCGGACGTGTGCTTGATGACTCAAAGCCCAAGTACCTGAATTCATCTGATACCCCCGCCTTCAAAAAGAGCAAAAACCTTTTTGCGCTGAATTTCGCCAGAAATTCGGGGGAGGATTTCTTTATTCTTTGCGAAGGATATATGGATGTAATTGCTCTCCATGCCGCAGGATTTACCAATGCGATAGCTACCCTTGGTACTGCAATTACGCCGGAACACGCAAGGATAATCAAACGTTACGTTTCAAAGGTGGTTTTATCGTACGATAACGACGAGGCAGGCCGTAAGGCATCTGACAGGGCAATAGCTCTCCTCAATGAGGTAGGTGTGGATTCGCGTATTCTTGTTATGGAAGGCGCCAAGGATCCTGATGAGTTCATCAAAAAGCACGGTAAGGAAGCATTCCGCCGCCTTCTTGACAAGAGCCGTTCAAGATTTGATTACGTTATTGAAACCGTCGTTTCGAAATACAATATCGACAACGCGGATGACAAAATTAAAGCCGCATCACATCTTACCTCCGAGATCGCAAAGGTATATTCTAAGGTGGAACGTGACATATATATTTCAAAGGTCGCATCTGCTCTGGATCTTGATTCAAAGAGTGTAAAGGCTGACGTGGAGTCGAAGATACGTAAGCAGAATAAGGCTGATAAGAAGCGTCATACCGAGGAGCTGATCAGGGTGACCGCAGGAGTCTCGGACAGGGTGAACCCGGACTACGCCAAGCGACCACGCGCCGCAAGGATCGAGGAGGACGTGCTGTGTATCCTGATGATGCACCCTGAGTATACTGAAGTGATGTGCGGAGAATCACCACTTGCTCCGGATGCCTTTTTTACGGATTTCGGCAAACGGCTTTTCACATTTATCAAAGAATCTCACAATGACGGAGGGTTCTCCGTTGGGGCACTTTCGTCGGTGTTTAATTATGATGAGGTCTCACGAGCCGTAAAAATCATGCGCTCGCGTCAGGATTTTCCCAATGATGAAAATACCTTTGTTTCTTATGCAAAGCAGCTTGCAGACGAAACTACGGACAAGTCGTCCTTTTCCCTTGAGGATCTTATAGCATCCAAACGCAAAAAGAATCAGTAGAGCTTTTTATAAAGCCACAGAACATGTATAACTTCGCCGACAGGCGGTTTTATAAATACTTACGATGAAGTGGAGCATTATGAGTACAGAACAGAAAAACAGTGTAGAACAGATAATCGAAAGCGTCAAGAATAAGGGCGCTGTCAAGGAAAGTGACATTATGCAGATCGCTGAGAAAAGCGGTTTTGATAATGATCAGATCGACCATCTCTGTGAGTTGCTTGAGGGCAACGGAATAGAGATCAATTATAATGAGGTCGAAGAAGAGGTTCCTGTTGAGGACATTAACAGCGGCGACATGGAGAAGCTTCTTTCCGATGAGGGAATTGCTTTTGATGACCCTGTACGTATGTACCTTAAGGATATCGGTCGTATTCCTCTTCTGAATCAGGAAAGGGAACAGTACCTTTCCGAAAGAATAGCAGAGGGTGATGAAAGGGCGAAAAACGAGCTTGTAGAAGCTAACCTCCGTCTCGTTGTCAGCATTGCAAAGAGGTACGTAGGTAAGGGTATTTTCTTCCTTGACCTTATTCAGGAAGGAAACCTTGGCCTCATGAAAGCCGTTGACAAGTTCGATTATACCAAGGGTTATAAGTTCTCAACCTACGCAACCTGGTGGATCCGTCAGTCCATTACCCGTGCCATTGCTGA
>CAYYRY010000107.1:0-6405 GCA_964474245.1 uncultured Ruminococcus sp.
CGAGATACGCTTCGGTTTGCTCACCGGAGGAGGGGAAGTACTACAAATGGGTATACGGAAATACGGCGGTAACAGTTAAAGGATTCTCGGAATACGACCTTGACGGCACGGATATCGTATAAAATACCGTACTTTTCGCAGTATTTGAACAGAGTTGTGAAAAAGCTGTTGCAAAAAAGAGAAAAATATGATAAGATAATAACGTTATATATTTATATTATTTGGAGTAATTAATCATGAGCAAGATCAAGATCACTTGTGACTCTACCTGCGACCTTACAGCTGAGCTTTATGAGAAATATAATATCGGCGTAATGCCGCTGGAGATCAATCTTGGCGGACAGTTTTACCGCGACAGTATTGACATAACAGCAGAGAAGATCTACGCGTACGTTGATGAAACGGGAAACCTTCCCAAGACAGCGGCTGTTCCCACAGCAAAGTACCGTGAGTTCTTCGAACAGTACACAAATGATGGATACACCGTGATCCACATTAACATTTCCAGCCACTTTTCTTCATGCTATCAGAATGCTGCTAATGCCGCCGCTGAGCTTGGCAGTGCATATGCCGTCGATAGCCTCAACCTTTCCACCGGTTCGGGACTTCTCGTTCTTGCGGCTTGTGAAATGGCATCAGAGGGAGTTGAAGCTGAAGAGATCGTAGCACGTCTTAACGAGCTGAGAACAAAGACTGATGCAAGCTTCGTGCTTCAGACACTTGAATATCTCAAGAAGGGCGGACGTTGTTCAAGCCTTGCGGCACTTGGTGCGGCAGTTCTTCGTCTGTGTCCCGAAATCGAGGTATTTGAAGGAGCGATGCGCCCCAAGAGAAAGTACCGCGGCAAGATGACAAAGACAATTACCGATTACGTAAAGGGACGTATCGAAGGAAGAGACGATATCGATCTCAGAAGAGCATTTGTAACACATTCCGGCGTGGATGCAGAGATCGTAGCAGAGGTAAAGGAGCTTGTAGCATCCCTTCAGCCCTTTGAAGAGATCCTTGAGACCAAAGCCGGCTGTACCGTATCCAGCCACTGCGGTCCCAACACTATCGGTGTGCTGTTCTTCACAAAGTAAACACTACATAAAAATATGCCCATACCGCCTTATTTCAGAGTGGTATGGGCATTTCTGTTTTTCGGCATATGCGGCAGACTGCACAGTAGCAAAAAAGCTTAAACGCGTGTCACATTCAGCTTTTCTGAAAGGCGATCCTTTCATCTCCGTTTTCAAGGAAGATGATCCCACAGCGGGTAAAGCCGTTTTTCAAAAGAGAGTGCTGCATGGGTACGTTGTCACGGTGGGTGTCGATCTTCACGTTACCGCAATACTCGTATGCGTAGTCAAAGCAAAATTTCGCCACTCCACGCCCACGGACGGAGTCCGATACCGCGATCCTGTGAATGACTCCGTATGGCTCACAGTTCAGCCATTCACCATCCGTAATCACAGAATACGTCGGATCATCTCCCATGCGGAAGTAGAATACCGCTAATATCTTACCGTTTTCCTCACATACGTGAAGATATCCATTTTCTATGTCGTCCGTGACCACTGCTTTACCCGGGTATCCGCCCGTCCATTGGTCACGGTTACCCGTGCTTCGCATAAAACGTACTGCGCTTTCGTATATCACAAGTATCTCACACAGGTCATCGAGTGTTGCTTTTCGGATATCCATATCCTTATGAAAGCTTTGCGCTGTACGCATCGATATCGCGTACTGCGGCATCAAGATAATCCGCTTCAAGCTCCTCTGTCAGATCACAGTGGCCTCTGCCGTGGCAGATCTTGTAGCTGACGTCAAATCCTCCGTCACGAAGCACCTTTACAAGACGCTCGGAATGGCTGTCAATGTTCACCGCACCGTCTGCGTCACAGTGGTACACGTGATAACTGATGCGTGGCATTGCCTCACCGATGTGCAGGGGAGATATGGTCTTCAGTGCCTCCTCGAGTGTACCGGGAACGCCGTAAAGGGCGCTGTACAGGGTACGGGGAAGATCGGGTCTTTCGGTATAGTGGAACACAGCGTCACATACGGGACAGTTGGTGATGCAGGAGATGGGTGTGCGCTTTGCGTAATATGAGTATACGAGTGCTGACAGACCGCCCATACTGCCGCCCGTTGATACAACAGGGGTGCTTTCGGGAAGGGAATACTTCTCAAAGAGCACGTCGAGGATCTCGTCCGTATATTCAACAGCCTGTCTGTTCATCCACGCCCAGGGATTGTAGTAGGGGACTACGTAAAGTATGTTCTTTTCCGCATAGTACCTGCCATCACGGGTGTCGCTTGAAAACATCTCGTCTCCGCCGAGTCCGAAGAAGTTCAGCACAATTCCCTTGATGGGCTTTCCGCATATGCCGTCGTTGATGTATGCAAAATTTCTGATGGTGTCGTAAGTCATGATCTTTTCCATAATGATCCTCCGTTTAGTCAAGGCATATTTGCCTAATAATGTTTGTCGTTAGAATAAAGATGCTGTTAAATCAAGCCTTGTAATTCAAGGCGAATACACGCATGAATTGCTCTGTCGTGTCAGCGAGGTTTGACATAGCGGCAGACTTTTCCATTGCCTCCTCTGCGCTGACAATGCGACGCAGAATAGGGAAGAACGCATCGATCCCGTGGGAGTTACATACTGCGGCGTCCTCTGCAACACAACCCGATACGGCTATAACGGGCACGCCGGCATCTGCGGCAGCCTTAGCTACTCCCGCCGGAGCCTTGCCCATGACAGTTTGCGAGTCAAGCCTTCCTTCACCGGTTATGACGAGATCTGCCCCATCAAGATGAGCAGCGAGTCCCGTGGCATCGAGCACCATGTCCACACCGGGCATGAGACTTCCGTTAAGGAATGCGCTGAAGGCAAAGCCAAGTCCTCCTGCGGCACCTGCACCGGGCTTATTCTTATCAGCCGTCGGGAATACCTCGGATACGAGCCTTGCGTAATTATCAAGCCATGCGTCCATTACGGGAATATCCTCCGCCTTCGCACCCTTCTGTGGTGAGAACACCGCACTGCATCCGAGTGGTCCGCACAGGGGATTCGTCACGTCGCAGGCTATCCTGAAACGGCAAGCTGACAGCTCGGGCATTGCGCTTCCGGTTTTGACGGAGTACAGCTCACCAAGGCCCAAGGCTCCCCGTGAGATCGGCATCCCGTCCGAGCGTGTCAGCTCAAAGCCAAGGGCGCTTAGCATACCTGCACCGCCGTCGTTGGTGGCACTTCCGCCGATACCGATGATAAACTCTCTCACTCCGCGCCCTATGGCATCGCGTATCATCTCACCCACACCGTAGGTAGTTGTCACCATGGGGTCACGAAGCTCAGGGGGCACCATGGGAAGTCCTGCGGCAGACGCCATTTCCATGACCGCCATGCTTCCGTCTCCGATAATACCGTAGGATGCCATAGCAGGTGCCCCGAGGGGACCTGTCACCTCAAGGGAGACGGTCGTGCCTCCCATTCCCGTAACAAGTGCCTCTGCGGTGCCTTCTCCGCCGTCAGCCACGGGAAGAACCACACACTCTGCCTCGGGAAATACTCTTTTAATACCGTCTTCAGCGGCACTTCCTGCCTCCATGGAGGTAAGACTGCCCTTGAATGAATCAATCGCTATTACTGTTTTCATATTCAGAAATTGGAAATCGTCTCTCCGTTTAAGGAGGGAGTATTGGTCGGGACGTTCATGGTGTTCTCAGGTGCAGCACTTCCTTTTTTCTTTGCAAGGTACACGCGAGCAACGATAAGCAGGATTCCGACAAGGAGAATAACCACACCGCCGAGGATCATCTTGCTCTTGAACGTATCGAAAATGGGAAAAACAAGATCGGTCATGTCATCGGGAACGTCAGACATATTCATTATAATATCCGCACCGCATACGGAAAGGAAAACAAGCACTGCCGATACGATACAGGTAACTCCTGCCCAAAGAAAGCCGAAGGTGTGAGGAAATCTGAGGGCGCAGATCACGAGAAGACAAATAAAGGAAATGATGCTCAGCGCAAGTGCCAGGTCACCGCTGATCAGGTATTTCAGTTTTTCAATGTCATTTTTATCGGATTCCGTTATTGATTCGGAAACCTCGTCAACTATGCTCACCAACTCGTCGGCAAATTCTTCAGAGACGGAGAGTACCTTGGATTTTAATTCCTCATCGGTCATCCCCTCGTTGTCGGGATAATCCTTGATGAACTCCACCAGCTCGTCGGAGTTCTCTTCAAATATCTTTTTGACGTCGTCCGCCGTCAGTTCTTCATAGCTGTCAAGCTGAGTGAGTTCTGCAAGATACCCCTCAGCCACAGTACCCGTAAGGTCGCTGACAAAATCGGAGTTTTCGAGGTATTCAAGCTGTTCATCCGTGAGACCTGCGTTTGAAAGCTCTTCTTCAAAGCCATAATCAATTACAGCATTGACAAACTCTTCATTTTTTACGATATCATCGATACCACCGGGAGTTATACATCCGGAAGCCGCACCTGCGATAACGGCAAAGATTGATGAAATGACGAACATTACGCTGAAAATAAATGCAAAAATTCCGGTTATTACGTTGAGAAAAGTATTCTGTTTTTTCATGATGAACCGTTTCCTTTTATGTATCAGTTTTTACGTTTTGTAAGCTTGCGGAACAGCTTTGAAACACTGCTCGTGATGAAGTACCAGAGGAAGGGAAGGGTGAAGCACACCAAGGCACGGACGATAAGCTTTACGCCAATGTCGGTGATGCCGTGATCCGTGAGCTGCTTGTCCGCAATATTGAGGAACAGGCAGTGTACAAGATATACGGTGAAGGATGAGGCGAAAATGAAGTTCAGCACGCCCTTGAGCTTCCTGAGGTCGGCATTTTTGATGAGGATGCATACACACAGCACGAAGAAGATGCTCATGGTGTCGGAGATCAGCTTCATGCAGTTGGCATCAGCGATATAAACGAAGCGGTTCGTCCTGTACTGCAGATAATTCATCACAGAGAACGCCGCCGCAGGGATACCGCAGAACAGCACCGCACACTTGTGCTTCAAGATAGTCTTATATACCTTATTATAATATTTTCCGACGTACAGACCCAGCGCCCAGAAGAAGATATAGGTGGGGAAGATCCTGTCGCCCCAGGGGAAGTTCACACCGAAGGAGGCGAGAACGTCACCGATACGGTATGAAGCAAAGGAGATAAGTGCACACACGGGAAGTGTGGTGAACCATGGAGTCCTGTTACAGAGCCACTTCCAGAGGGGCATGAGCAGATAGAACTGCATTACGGTGACGACGTAATAGAAGGGAGATGAGATGTCACCGAAGACGATGGAGTGAACTATCAGCTTTAAGTCAAAGGTATACCAGCCGATGTGTACGAAATAAGCGTAGTACAAGAGTACGTAGATCACGTAGGGGATGTATATCTTCACGATACGGCGCCATATATAGCTGAAATATGATGGCTGCTTTTCGGCATTAAAGCCTAACGCCATCTTCACGGCACCTGTGAAAAGAAAGCCGGGCACCACGTACGCGGCGATCTTCCAGGGGATATAGACCAGTGCCATTTGCAGACTCGACTTGTCGAGGGAGGTGATACCCACAGAAAGCACGTGGATCAGCACGACGAAAAGGCAAGCGATGGCATTGAAATAGTTGAGCTCGTCAAGACGCTTTGCAGGAAGCTTTGAAGTAATATTTGAATTTTTCATAATCTTTTCTCTTTGGAACTAATTTATCATATTAAAACGAAACGGGGACCGCGAGGGTCCCCGAATATAGTGTAGAGTTAAGAGCTTTCGCAAATCTTATAACTTAGACGCATTCACCGAAGGTGAAAGACGCACTGCGCGCAGCGAACGTGCTTCAGCCGAGTCTTGCCTTGAGAGCTGCAAGCTCCTCGTGAAGCACAGCAGGAACGCGCTCACCGATCATAGCGTAGAACTCGTCGATAGCAGCGCAGTCCTCGATCCAAGCTTCGCGGTCAACGGAGAGAAGCTCACGGATAGTATCAACAGTAACATCCTCGAGCCCCTCAATGTTGATGTCCTCAGCCTTCGGAACGTAACCGATAGCAGTTTCAACAGCGTCTACCTTACCTGCGCAACGGTCGAGGATCCACATGAGAACACGCATATTGTCACCGAAGCCGGGCCAGATGAAGTTGCCGTTGTCATCCGTGCGGAACCAGTTTACGTTGAAGATCTTGGGAGCGTTGGGGATCTTCTTGCCCATTTCGAGCCAGTGAGCGAAGTAGTCACCCATGTCGTAGCCTGTGAAGGGACGCATAGCCATGGGGTCACGGCGAACTACGCCGACAGCACCTGCTGCAGCCGCAGTTGTCTCGGAAGCCATGATAGAACCGACGAACGCGCCGTTCTGCCAGCTTGTCGACTGGTAAACGAGGGGAG
>CAYYRY010000108.1:0-5646 GCA_964474245.1 uncultured Ruminococcus sp.
CGTACAAGTACTCAAAAAAAACGCACGACAACAAGAACAACGGATAATCACGACCGTTGGATCAGAACAACAGGCGAGGCGTAAGATAGGAGTTTTTGTACTGCTTCAGGCAGAATGGAGATTTATATGAAACTGAATTTAAATAAAACCGAGCTTAAGATATCAGCGGGACTGCCAAAGCAGTTTCCCGCGGAGAAGCTTCCGCAGGTTGCTTTTGCCGGACGTTCCAACGTGGGCAAAAGCTCACTTATCAATTCCCTCGTTGGCAGAAAATCCTTAGCCCGCGTCAGCGGCTCTCCCGGTAAGACCATTACCGTCAACTTCTACAAGGTTGATAATGCGCTTTACCTCGTTGATATGCCCGGTTACGGATATGCCAAGAGAAACTTTGAAGATAAGAAGAAATGGTCAGCTCTGACCGACGGCTACTTTACAAATAATCCCAATATCGATCTTCTGAAAATGACAATCTGTCTTGTTGACAGCCGTATTGGTCCCACTAAGGATGACCTTGCAATGATGGAATATCTTGTAGCAGCTGAGCTTCCGTTTATCATAGTTGCAACCAAGGCGGATAAGCTCAACGCTACGGAAAAGAGAAAGATTCAGGAGATTCTCTCCGAAGAGGAGCTTTGCAGATATGCCGATTCCATTATTCTTTACTCATCCGTAAGCGGTGTCGGCAAGGATGAGCTTTGGCGTGAGATAACATTACACTGCGGTCTCTGACATGAATTTAATGTGAAAGGAAATGATGAAATGATACTCCATAGATCCTTTGACGTGTCCGACGGACACCTTACTTTAGACGGTCTTGATGCCGTTGAGCTTTCCCGTGAATTCGGAACTCCGGCAATTTACATTTCGGAAAACGCCGTCAGAAATATGTGCCGTATGTATAAGGCGGAGTTTCTCAAGTATTTCGGTGAGGGTGCATCCCCCATTTATGCAGGTAAGGCACTCTGCTTCAAGCGACTTTACGAAATAATGGCTGAGGAAGACATGAAGGCTGACTGCGTGTCCGCCGGTGAACTTGCAACTGCTGCTGCGGCAGGCTTCAATATGGAAAATGCTTTTTTTCACGGTAATAACAAGTCCGACAGCGACCTTGAATACGCCGTAAAGCTCGGCGTTGGACATATCGTTGTCGACAGTATCGATGAGCTTCTCGCCCTTGACGAGATATGTGAGAGTCTGTCTGTAAAGCAGAAAATCCTGCTTAGAATAACCCCCGGTATTGACCCGCATACTCATAAGAAGATAATGACGGGTAACGTGGACTCCAAGTTCGGCTCCGCCATTGTTACCGGTGATGCTGAACGTATAGTAAAGCTTGCGCTTGAGCTTGATTATGTGGAGCTTTGCGGATATCACTGCCACGTAGGTTCACAGATATTCGACATTGCCCCCTTCCGCGATGCGGCTGATATCATGCTCAGATTCCTTCGTGATATGGGTGAGACCTGCGGATACTATGCTGAGGTCCTTAACCTTGGCGGAGGCTTCGGTGTCAGGTATACAGAGGACGATCCTGAAATAGACTATTCCGAGAATATACGTCTCCTTGCCGATGAGATCAATGCTATGTGTACCTCACTTAATATTACCCGCCCTCATATTCATATGGAGCCGGGTCGTTCCGTCGTCGCTGCGGCAGGTGCAACTCTTTATACCTGCGGTTCCGTAAAGGAGCTTGAGGGCTTCAGAAACTACGTTTCCGTTGACGGCGGTATGACCGATAATCCCCGTTATACTCTCTATCAGTCACAGTATACCGTACTCAATGCCTCAAAAATGGACGAGCCTTGCGATTTCGAGTGTACTCTTGCCGGAAGATGCTGTGAAAGCGGTGATCTTCTCGCTGAGGACGTTAAGATAGCACGTCCCGAGAGAGGAGACGTTATTGCAGTTCTCGTTACAGGCGCATACAATTACTCCATGGCTTCAAACTACAACAGAGTACCGCGTCCTCCGATTGTTATGATATCAGACGGCAAGCCCTACGTTGCAGTAAGACGTGAGAGCTTTGAAGACCTTATGTATCTCGAAAATTGAAGTTAGTCCAAAATTTGCGTTCTAACTCTTGTTTTAAGGAGCACAAATGAGCTTTTTTGATTCATTACCTGAGTTGTTGCTGAGAGTTCCCGTAGTTCTCATGGCTTTGATGATCCACGAGGTTGCCCACGGATATATGGCATACCGTCTCGGAGACCCCACAGCGCGAAATCTCGGCAGACTTACGCTTAATCCTCTTAAGCATCTTGATCCAATCGGTGCACTGTGCATGGTGTTTCTGAAATTCGGTTGGGCAAAGCCTGTGCCGATCAACTCAAGATACTTCAAAGATCCCAAGAGAGATTTTATTTTAACTGCAGCAGCAGGCCCCGCGGCAAATCTTCTGCTTGCATTTGTCGGTGTTATCCTGTACTGTTTAACAGAGATGATTTACGGCTTCTTACCGCCTGCTACGGGATTTATGCATAGTTTTCAGGATGTATGGTTGGCTTTTCTGTATCTTATCATTCTGATGAACGTCTCTCTCGGCATATTCAATCTTATTCCGGTGCCTCCCTTTGACGGATCGAGAATATTCCTTTCATTCCTGCCGCCCAAGTATTACTTTGGTGTCATGAAATACGAGAGATATATCATGATCGGTTTCATGTTCCTTTTATGGTCAGACAGATTAAATGCTCCTTTGTCATGGATCATGCAGAAGACGATTGACGGAATGTTCTTCATTGTCGGACTTATACCGGGACTATGAATCATTTCCGCTGAACGTTAATTTCAGAGAGTGAAAATGGAAAATATTAATTATAAGTTAGATCAGTTTGAAGGTCCTCTTGACCTTCTGCTGACGTTGATTTCAAAAAATAAGATAGACATTAACGACATACCCATTGCAGAGCTGTGCTCTCAGTATATGGAATATATCAACGCGGAGGAGAACCGTGATATCGAAATAGCTACGGAATTTCTTCTCATGGCAAGCGAGCTGATGCTGATAAAGAGCCGCATGCTCTTACCAAAAAACGAAGACGAAGAGGACCCGAGAACTTCTCTCGTAGAGGCGGTCAAGGAATATCAGAAGGCAAAGCTTGCCGCAACACAGATGAATCTCATGTACGCAACCTACGGTTTGCGTATGGTAAAGGAACAGGATGAGATATCCGTTGATAAAACCTACGTTGCAGATCATGCACCGTCTCTTTTGACCAAGGCTTTGATGCGTGCGCTTTCCGAGGTGCGTATCAGCGATGAAAAGGCTAAAGAGCGATTTGAACCGTTGGTAAGCCGTCCTCAGGTATCGGTCGTTTCTGTGGCGTCAGTCCTTATCCGCAAGCTGAAAAGGGATGGAAACGTATATCTTGACAGCTTTTTCAAATCCTCCGTCAACCGTTCTGAACTTATTGCTAAATTTATGGCTGTACTTGAAATGCTCCGTCAGGGATTTGTTTCCATATCAGAAGAGGAGCTTTTAAGCGAAGACGGTGTGGTTTCTGCCGACTCTCATATAAATCTTGTGCTAAGCGGCGAAATTGACGAGGAGCATCTTGCAGGTATGTTTGAGGATGACACGACTCCTTTCACAACCGAAAGCAATAATATATCATAGCTTATAAACTAACGTGAAAAGCTGACTTTGTTTTCGTAATTGTTGCCTTTTCACATACCCGTAAGCAAATGAACCTGCTTGTTTTATTATTCTGTTTGTGCAGCCATTGGCTGATCCGGAGATTGGTATGATAGAAAACGAAGTAATCGAAATTGAGAGAACTGGAGACTTGCACCATGCAAGCGTTACGGAAGAGAAGCCTGCCCTCATTGATAATACAGAAGAATGCGAAAGAATAATCGAATCCGTTCTGTTTGCGGCAGGACATCCCGTGGAGTATACCAAGCTTGCCGAGGCAATGGAGATACCGCTTGCTGTATGTCGCAGGATAGTCAGCGATTATGCCGAAAGGTATAATAACTGCACTGAGATACCGAGAGGCATTATGATGGTACTGTTTCCCGAAACCTGTCAGATTTGCACGAGGGAAGAGTACGGCTCATATATCCGTACTGCTCTCGGCATAAGACGAGGAGGAAACCTTTCGAATTCATCCCTCGAGGTGCTTGCTATCGTGGCCTATAATCAGCCCGTCACGAGAGCGTACATAGATACAGTAAGAGGCGTTGATTCAAGCTATGCCGTATCTTCCATGTGCGATAAGAAGCTTATTGAGCCTTGCGGACGCCTTGACGTACCCGGACGTCCCATGCTGTACAGGACTACCGATAATTTCCTCAGAGTATTCGGACTCAACTCGCTGACAGATCTTCCCGATATTACCACACCTGACGGTGATGTGCTCAGCGCGGGAGATGATTCCGAGCAGCTAAAGATCGTTGAAGAATAACAACCGCTTACATAGAAGAAAATAGCATTGACCGAATCAAAAGAAAGGCAGGAGCAGATATGTTGGCGTTATACATTATAGCGGCTATACTTACACTAATTGGAATACTGCTTTTGTCTCACGTTAAGCTTGTTATCCGTTCTGACGGTAAGCTTGATTTGCGTGTAAGACTCGGACTATTGTCTTTTAGGCTAAGTCATCCTCGTAAAAAACCAAAAATAAAGCTCCGCGATTTTACTCAAAAGAAATATCTTGAAAAGCTGAGACTTCTTGAAGCTGAAAAAAATAAGAAAGCACCCGATGAGTCTGAGAAAAAGAAGCCAAAGGATAAAGGCTCCATCACGGAAATCGTCGATCTGATCCTCGAGATATTATCAAAGGCTGAGACGTATACCGGACGTCTGAAAACTGAGATTCGCAGGCTGAACGTGACTGTTGGCGGGCGCGATCCTGCACAGTGTGCCATCACATACGGTGTACTTGCTCAAACAGCTTCGTATTTGATTGAACTGCTCGATACTAAAACCAAGCTTAAAAAGTTGAAACTGAACAGTGTGAATATAACTTGCGATTTCCTTAGCGAAAAAACTGTCTTTGACGTTGATCTGTCGGTAAAGATCACAGTCTTTGATGCATTGATAACTGCAATTGATCTTTTAATGATAAAGCTTCGTCATGACGCAAAAAACATAAATATACAAAATACTAATATGAAACCCGAAAGTGAGGAATTGTCAAATGGCTGAGAACAAGCAGAGTGAGATCATCAAAACTGCCCTTGAAAGCGTTAAGACCATTCTTGATGCGAACACCGTTATCGGTACTCCCATTACAACTGCAGGAGGTGTTACCATAATCCCGATTTCAAAGATAACTCTCGGTTATGCTTCAGGCGGAATCGATTATGTCAAAAATGACACTCCCGTAACAAACGGAAAGCCTGCTTATAATAATTTCGGAGGTGGCGGCGGAACAGGTGTAAGCGTGACACCCGTTGCATTCATTACCGTTGATGCCGAAGGAAAGACTGAAATATTGAATATGGATGCGCCTGCAGCTCCTGCTGCACCGGAGGATACGGTTTCCCGCATTATTTCTGCAATTGAGCGTTCTCCCGAGCTTATCGAAAGATTTAAAGCAGTTTTTTCTAAGAAAGAAGTAAAATAATTCATACTTAGGATTAAAGTGATACCGTGCGTTGCGGTATAAGATTTTCAACACATCGGATACTATCTCT
>CAYYRY010000108.1:5656-6336 GCA_964474245.1 uncultured Ruminococcus sp.
TCTGTACGAACAAGAGACGAGGTGCGGTGTGATGAAAAGGTTTGTTTTTCAAACGTTGATTTTTACGATAAGCATTGTTATGCTTTCTCGGATTTTGGTGTATGCAGAGACGGGCGGAGCTGTAACCGTGTCAGCAAGAGCTGCATATCTCACTGAGATTGATGACGGACGTCCTGTATACGAAAAAAATTCCGATGTAAGACTCCCTATGGCAAGCACGACGAAGATAATGACAGCTATCGTTGCAATTGAGAATTGCGGACTTGACCGTGAAGTCAAAATTCCGGAAATAGCTGTAGGTGTTGAAGGTTCTTCAGTATATCTGAAGCCGGGTGAAGTCTTCACAATGGAGGAGCTTCTTTATTCTCTGATGCTTGCAAGCGCCAACGATGCCGCTGCCGCCATTGCTTATGAAATTGCGGGAAGCATTGAGGCTTTTGCTGATCTAATGAATAATAAAGCCGATGAGCTTGGACTGAGTGACACTCATTTCACCAATCCTCACGGTCTTGACGACAGCGAGCACTATACCACTGCCAGAGACCTTGCGTCTCTTGCTTCGTACGCCATGAAAAACGAGACTTTTTTAAAAATCGTTTCAACTTCCAACTATACCGTTGAGTCGGACTTTGATAACGGTTTACGGACTCTTGTGAATCACAACAGACTTCTTAATTCAT
>CAYYRY010000109.1:0-6319 GCA_964474245.1 uncultured Ruminococcus sp.
TTCCCTCCCCCAGGGAAATTCTCCCGAGGAAATGTCCGTCAGATATTCCACGTCCGCAGATATCTGCAAGATCCTCATAGATTCCTACGGTGCCGATACAGCCGGTCTCATTTTAGATGCTTACTTCCGCCCCGAAAGAATATGCCTCAGGATCAACACCACCCGTATTTCAACGGAAGATGCTGCAAAGCTTCTGAAGGATGCCTCAAGCGGAAGCTATATGACCGACATCCTTTGTGTGTCTTCACTTGATAAAGCAGTACGTGACGGCATAGAAAAGGGCCTTTGGTTCGTACAGGACGAAGCCTCCCGCATATGTACCTCCGTGCTCGATGCAAAAGAGGGCGATGTCATCTCAGACGTCTGCTCCGCCCCCGGCGGAAAGAGCTTTTCCGCCGCCATAGATGCAGGCGGTAAAGCACAGCTTCATTCCTTCGACATCCACAAAAACAAGCTTTCCCTTATTCGCTCGACAGCAAAAAAATTAGGACTTGATTGCATAACAGCAGAAGAACGGGATGCAAGAGACCCAAGTGAGTCACTGATCGGCAAATGCGACAAGGTACTGTGCGACGCACCGTGCTCAGGACTCGGTGTACTTGCAAAAAAACCCGATATCCGCTATAAAGAGGGTGATTCAGTGGGAAGATTGCCGACTATCCAGTATGACGTGCTGTGCGGCGCAAGCCGCTACGTCAAGGACGGCGGATACCTTGTATATTCCACCTGTACTCTCAACAAAGCGGAAAACGAAAATGTGGTACTCCGATTCTTATCGGATCACCCTGAGTTTTCCCCGGTCAGCTTCAAAGCACCTTCCATTTCAAATCTCCCCGACCTTGTATCTGAATACGGAATGCTGACATTGATGCCTCACGTTACGGGTACGGACGGCTTCTTTGTCGCCAAGATACAAAAAACATATAAAGAGGATGCATAACATATGGAAAACAGACCTGATATAATGTCGATGACACTGCCTGAGCTTCAAGTCTTCGTAAAAGAACTTGGCGAGCCGACGTTCCGTGCAAAACAGCTTTTCACATGGATGCACAGCGGTACTCCCATCGACGAAATGACCAACCTCTCAAAAAAGTTCCGCGAGCTTCTCAAGGAAAAAGCAGACTACAGGCTTCCCGTCATCGAAAACAAGTTCACCTCAAAGCTTGACGGCACCGTCAAATATCTGTTTGCTCTGAATGACGGAGAATGTGTGGAAAGCGTTCTTATGAAGTACGAGCACGGCAACACTATCTGCGTTTCCTCGCAGGCAGGCTGCCGCATGGGATGCGCCTTCTGCGCTTCAACGCTGTCAGGCAAGGTACGCGACCTGACCCCGTCCGAAATTCTCGGACAGGTAGCCGTAGCCGCAAGAGACTCCGGTGAACGTATCCACGGCATCGTTATGATGGGTATCGGTGAGCCTCTTGATAATTACGACAACGTAATAAAGTTCCTCCGTCTCGTTGGTGACGAAAACGGACTCTGCATCGGTATGAGACATATATCGCTCTCAACCTGCGGTATCGTCCCCGGTATACACCGTCTGGCTGACGAGGGCACTCCGGTAACACTTTCCGTTTCACTGCACGCCTATGACAACGAAAAGAGAAAATCCATCATGCCCATTGCAAGGAAGTACCCCATAGACGAGCTTCTCGCCGCCTGCAAGTACTACTTCACCAAAACCGGCAGACGGGTGTCATTCGAATATACTCTTATCTCAGGTAAGAACGATTCAATGGAAGACGCTGCAGGGCTTGCGTCCCTTCTCAAGCGCGGAATGGGTGTCCCCTGTCACGTAAACCTCATCATGCTCAACGAAGTGGACGAAACCGGACTTCGCACCGTTGATAAAAAAAGCGCTCACAAATTTGAAAATGAGCTGAAGCGTCTCGGTCAGAACGCCACCGTGCGTCGTCGTCTAGGCAGTGATATCGACGCCTCCTGCGGTCAGCTCAGACTCTCCAGGAATCGAAATCTGAACGAATCTTAAAAAACAAAGCTTTGTTTTTATAACAAATATTGAATAATTTTCTATTATAATTTAAATAACTCAAAATTCGCTTTACAATCCCGTTTTAATAAGTTATAATGGACTTGACGGTACGTGCGACTTGCACCTACCCTATCATACGTATTTTTCGACTGGATACGGTAAATATTCATTTGCCGTAATGAGGTAATTCTATGTTTTATTACGGAACCACTGACATCGGAAAGACCAGAGTTGTCAATCAGGACAACTTCAGGATCAAAGAATATTCTCCCGACGTGACCGTTGCCGTCGTTTGTGACGGAATGGGCGGTGCAAGGGGCGGCGGTATTGCCAGCTCACTTGCAGTATCGGCTTTTATTGAATGTCTTGATGAATCCGAAGCTGATCTTGTAACCCGACACTCCGAAGACAACACCGACGAGATATTTTCCGATATTCTGCTCCGCGCCGTAGAACGCGCCAATACCGCAGTATATACGTCATCAATATCTTCTGCCGAGCTAAGCGGTATGGGAACCACTCTCGTATGTGCGCTGATCACGCCCAACCGAATCTATTCTGTAAATGTAGGCGACAGCAGAATGTATATGTGTAACAAGGATGCAATAACCCAGGTGACAAAGGATCACTCATATGTGCAGTATCTTGTGGATATCGGAAGAATGTCACTAAAAAAAGCAAAAAAATCAACTCAAAGAAACATAATAACCCGTGCTGTCGGAACGGAAAGCACCGTTGAAGCCGATCTGTATACCCTGTCAAGAAAGAACGGCGACCACCTTTCATATATTCTCCTTTGCTCCGACGGACTTACTAATCTGGTGGAACCCAAAGAGATACTGTCAGGACTCCGCATACATGGCAACGTCACCGCTGAAGCCCTGAAAAAAGCGGCCACACGCTTCGTTGACCTTGCAAATGAAAGAGGCGGAAGCGACAACATCACCGTTGTTGTTCTGGCATACTGACCCATCTCCCCATTCGATAAATAGACCGTACTTAACGTAAATCTGTTTAAAGGTAAAAAAGGACTATTATGGATAATTATGAAAAGTATATCGGACAAGTGTTCGATAACAGATATAGAATCGACGCTCTTATCGGAATAGGCGGAATGGCTGTCGTATATAAAGCTGTAGACCTTCTGATGCGCCGTATAGTAGCCGTAAAGATACTGAGAGACGATATTGCCACCGATGATGCGTCGGTAAAGAGATTCATTAATGAATCAAAAGCAGTCGCAATGCTTTCGCATCCCAATATCGTAAATATTTATGACGTCTCCGTGAGAGACAACGTAAAATATATAGTCATGGAGTATATTGAGGGCATCACTTTGAAGAACTATATCACCCGTCGTGAGGTTTTGGGCTTCAAGGAAACTCTCAGCTACACCATGCAGATACTCCGCGCTCTCGATCATGCCCACAAAAAAGGGATCGTCCACCGTGACATCAAGCCACAGAACATCATGCTTCTGCGCGATGGCGTAATAAAGGTGATGGACTTCGGCATAGCCAAGCTTCCCAATGCCGACACGGTAACCATGACCGATAAAGCAATCGGAACAGTATATTACATCAGCCCTGAGCAGGCCAGCGGTGAAACCATAGATGCACGCAGTGACCTCTACTCGCTGGGCGTAATGATGTACGAGATGACCACCGGTCGTCTCCCCTTTGATGCGGATTCTCCCGTATCAGTTGCCCTCATGCAGGTAAACGACACCCCCGACAATCCCAAAAGCATTAATTCCAAGATACCCACAGGGCTCGAACAGATCATAATGCGCGCCATGGAGAAATCTCCCATTGACCGCTATCAGAGTGCAGAAGCAATGCTTGATTGCCTCGAAAAGCTCAGAGAGAATCCCTCCATAGTTTTCAAGCCAAAAGCATCGGAGAAGATAAAAAGTTTTTTTTCAAATGGGCATCCGCTCGGAAACGTAAGTAAATCAATGTTTCCGATAATACTGGGAGTATTCGTGCCGTTCTTTATTACGTTCTGCATTTTTGGAGTATATATGTTCACAAACGTGTTCTCTGACAGCTCCATCAATGACTACGAAACGGTCGAAGTTCAGAACTTTGTGGGTGCCACATACACATCTGAACTTGAAGACTGGTTTTCCTCCTCAGAATACTACAAACTCGCCGCAGTTGAATATCAGTACAATGAAGAAGCTGACGTAGGCGAGATCATCGGTCAATCCCCCGTCGCAGGTGAAATGAAAAAGGTACTGAAAAATAAACAGTATTGTAGTGTAACGCTTATCCTCAGCGGCGGTAAAGAAAAATTCACCCTTAAAGACTACCTCATTCTTGATTACCGCTTGGTCAAGTCCGAGCTTCATTCAATGAAGATCAATTGTGAAGTAATCAAGCAAACGAGTATCGTACAGGAATACGGAACTATACTCCGTACCGTACCCTCTGCGGGAGCGACCATCAACGCCGGTGATACAGTAAAGCTGTATGTATCCAGAGGTGCAGGTGATGAAGACCTGAAGATGCCTGACTTCGTTGACAAAAACGAAGCGGACGTTCTCCTTGAAATGGTACAAAATAAGCTCAGAGTAGGTAAGGTCTCCTTCGAAAAGTCGGAAAAAGCGGCAGGTACTGTAATCGAGCAAAGCATTGAAAAGGATACACCCGTTTACTTTTACACGGTGGTCGATTTCGTAGTCAGCGGCGGTCCAAAGTACGGTGAAATCGAAACGGAAACTGAAACAGAAACGGAAACTGAAACGGAAACCGAAACCGTAACCGAGACAGAAACAGTAACGGATACAGAACCGGATACAGAGTCCGAAAGCTCAAATGAAGATCCCTCCGCGAGTACAGGTAACGATTCCGAAGAGCCATCCGACACCGATGACTCCTCCGATTCCTCCACCGACGAACCAAAACCTGACGACTCTGATACTGCAGAAGAACCGTCATCCGATACGGATGAAAGCACTGACCCTGTCACAGACGAGGATAATACTGACGAAAGCGCAGACACATCCGATGCAGATACATCCTCGGACGACCCCATATCAGCAGATACTGCAGACCCCGAGGAGCATCAGTTCCCGGACGAAAACACCTGACAACATAATTAAGGATCATTAATGAAAAACACAAACGTCAGACAAGGAATCATTACAAAAGGTATAGGCGGACTCTACAGAGTCCGCCTTGCGTACCATGACGGACACCACGAAGAAATAGACTGCCGTGCACGCGGAAGATTCAGACACGAAGGTTTTTCTCCCCTTCCGGGAGATGACGCCGTGATCCTTTCCGAAACCGTCGGCGAAAACACGGAGTACGTTATCGACGATATCCTCCCCCGACACTCAACTCTGCTCCGTCCCCCCATGGCTAATCTCACACATCTGTTTCTGCTGATCCCATCATGCAGACCCAAACCCGACCTGCTGACAGCCGATAAGATCACCGCTATTTCCGAGCACTCGGGTATTGAGACCGTTATAGTAGCGGGAAAATCCGATATGGACAATGAAAGTGCCGCCAATATTACAGATATTTACACCACTGCAGGGTACAATGTGTTTACTCTCAGTGCAGTCACAGGTGACGGTGTGCAGCCTTTGATGAATTATATCGATCGCATAGCTGAGGAGGGTATCTCATCCGGCAAACCCGTCCGTGCCGCCTTTGCAGGCGTATCCGGTGCAGGTAAATCAACCCTCATGAGCGCACTTTTCCCGAATCTGTCCCTTGCAACAGGTTCTGTTAGCCGTAAAACCGAAAGAGGACGCCACACCACAAGAGAGGTAGAGCTGTTCCCTCTTAAGAGCACTACCGGATGTGAGTTCTACTTAGCCGACACACCCGGATTCTCTATGCTCGACTTCACAAGATACAACTTCTTCCCCGCCTCTGAGCTTGCCGATAATTTTCGCGAATTTGCAGACAGACTCGGTTACTGCAGATATACAAAATGTACTCACACAAAGGAAGAGGGATGTGCCATTCTTGAAAAGGTCTCCGAAGGCAGGATCCATCCCAGCCGTCACGAAGGCTACGTTCAGATATACGAAGAGCTGAAGCAAAAGCCCGAATGGAAGAGACAAAAGGAAGAGCTGTCCTCCCACGGAAAAAGAAAGCGGTAATGCTTATGAACACTTCAAAAACAAAGTTTGTTATAATATGCGGAGGAGAATGTCACACGGACGGGATTTTCACAGAATCTGTGGAAAACTCATACGTCATCGCAGCAGACAGCGGTTATGACACCGCCTTAACGCTGAACGTCACCCCCGATCTGCTTGTCGGTGACATGGACTCCATATCCTACGTTCCGCAAGGC
>CAYYRY010000110.1:0-3272 GCA_964474245.1 uncultured Ruminococcus sp.
AAAGTTTTTTGCACAGCTTTTTTTCAAAAAAGCGCGCGTCCTCAGATATTACTGCGCAAAAGGGGATACGCGGCGGGGGCAAGCCCTCGCCATACGCCTGATGGCATAGATCTACCCGTCAGCCGCTGCACTGAAGCAATCCAATCCCCGAGTGAAAAGTTTTTTGCACAGCTTTTTTTCAAAAAAGCGCGCGTCCTCAGATATTACTGCCGAATACCGCTTCGCCGCCAAGCTCGGCTTCGATTTTCAGGAGGCGGTTATATTTTGCCGTGCGCTCTCCTCTGCAGGGAGCGCCCGTTTTTATAAAGCCGCAGTTTACCGCAACCGCTATATCGGCAATTGTCGTATCGCAGGTCTCGCCGGATCTGTGGGACAAAATCTGCCTGTAGCCGTTGTGATTTGCCATACGGATGACGTCAAGGGTCTCGCTGAGGGTGCCTATCTGATTTGGCTTTATGAGTATGCTGTTGCCAATGCCGTCTATTATACCCTTCTTCAGCCGCTTCCGGTTCGTCACGAACAAGTCGTCCCCAACCAGCAGCATTTTATGGGACAGACGGTCCGTCATCTTGCGCCAGCCGTTCATGTCGTCTTCATCGAGACCGTCCTCCACGGACACTATGGGGTACTTCGATGCAAGTGCTTCGAGTTTCCCTATGAGTGCCTCGCCCGTCAGGTGCTCGCCCTTCTTCGGAAGGGTGTAGCCTGAGGCGTCTGCCCATTCAGAGGCGGCGCAGTCAAGGGCAAACTTCACCTCGTCCGTGGTATAGCCTGCACGCTCCACGGCACGCACCATATAGTCAAGTGCCTCACTCTCGTCAGCAAGATCGGGGGCAAAGCCGCCCTCGTCACCGACGGTGGTGCTCCGTCCGTCGGACTTCAGAACACCTTTGAGGGCGTGGTATATCTCGCATCCGGCACGAAGCGCCTCATAAAACGTGCCGAATCCCGAGGGGACTATCATGAATTCCTGAAAGTCAAGGCTGTTTGATGCGTGTGCTCCGCCGTTCAGAATATTCATCATGGGAGTAGGAATACGCACGGCACCTACACCTCCCACGTAGCGGTAAAGGGGCAGGCGTGAGTGCATTGCTCCCGCCTTGGCTGCGGCAAGGGACACCGCAAGCATAGCATTTGCGCCAAGCTTTGTCTTGTTGTCCGTGGCGTCGTCACGTATCATGACGCAGTCCACCATTCCCTGATTGCACACCATGCCGCAAAGTGACTTTGCTATTCTGCCGTTTACGTTTTCCACAGCGGCGAGAACTCCCCTCCCGCCGTAACGGGAAGCGTCGTTATCCCTCAATTCGTGTGCCTCATACTTTCCCGTGGATGCACCCGAGGGGGATGCCGCAACACCGTATGAGCCGTCCTCCAGCACAACCGTTGCCTCAACCGTGGGATTTCCTCTGGAATCAAGTATTTCTCTTCCCTTTACCCCGATTATTTTGTTCGTACAAAGCATAATTTACCCTCACTCTCGCATATAATAACTGAGACGTTAAAAGTATGTGCCGAATACTCATGCTTTATCCCATATCGGGGAAGGTAAATTTTGCATATACTGAAAAAGAACCTTTGAATATCCGTACCGCGTCGGAGAGTCAGAGGCTCAGTGACCAGAGCCGTCTCCGTCTGACTTCCGACCCATGGTAGATGGCTTATCTATATTACAGAAGGGATTAATTCTATGACTATCTACACAGTTAAGCAGGGTGACAGCATATACAGCATCTCAAGAGAGCTTGGCGTGCCTCCCAGCCGCATTATCACAGACAACTTTCTCGTCTCCCCGGGAAGTCTCGTGCCCGGGCAGGAGCTTGTGATCCTGTACCCCACGGTTACTCACACCGTGCGCGGAGGCGAGAGTCTTTTTTCAATAGCGGAGGACTTCGGAACGACCGTCCTCGAGTTGTACCGAAACAATCCGATGCTTGACGGCTCACCGTCGGTCTTTCCCGGTCAGGTGTTAAATATTTTCTACGACACGCCGCCGCTTGGGGATATCACGACTCTCGGATATGCCTACCCGTTCATCGAACGCGACGTGCTCCGCCGCACTCTGCCCTACCTCACCTATCTGTCGATCTTTACATACGGGATCGCAGACGACGGTACTCTTATCCCACCCGAGGCGGGTGATGCTGAGCTTATAGAAATATCGAAGGAGTACGGCACGGTGCCGCTGATGATGCTCACGAGCCTCAATTCCGAGGGGTATTTTTCAAACGAGCTTGCAGCGCGTATACTGAGAGACGAGGCACTTCAGGAGAAGGTTGCAAGAGAGACGGTGCGCATTATGCGTGAGGCAGGGTATGGGGGAGTTGACGTGGATTTCGAATACGTGTCTCCCGACGTACGCGGTGAGTACGTGAGGTTTATCGAAAGGCTGAAGCGTGAGGCGGGGGATGAGTTCGTGATATTCGTATCCCTTGCGCCCAAAAATTCAGCGGAGCAGCGCGGTCTCCTGTACGAGGGGCACGATTATCCCGGGTTGGGGGAGGCGGCGGACTACGTTCTGCTGATGACCTACGAATGGGGGTACACCTACGGACCGCCCCTTGCGGTGTCTCCGCTTCCGCAGGTGAGGCGTGTCGTTGACTATGGGGTATCGGTGATCGCCCCAGGGAAGATACAGCTTGGCGTGCCGAACTACGGCTACGACTGGCCATTGCCATACGTGAGAGGCGAGAGCCGTGCGCAAAGTCTCTCTAACGAGGAGGCGGTGGAGCTTGCGAGGGTAAGGGGAGCCGCCATTGAGTTTGACGAGACGTCAAAGGCACCGACCTTCCGCTATTTCGACAGGCCCGAGACTTACGCCGATGCCGTGGAGCACGAGGTATGGTTTGAGAACGCGAGAAGTGTCGATGCCATGCTGCGTCTGATACCCGAATACTCCTTAAGCGGCGCATCGGTATGGAACGTGATGAAGTATTTCCCTGCCCTGTGGTCTGTGGTAAATTCGCTGTTTGAGATAAGAAAATAAAATGAGTTATGAACGGCTTCGCCGTGTTATGAGTTCGCCTTCGCGAACGCTAAATTTAAAGAAGATTTTCGCCGAGGCGAGAATCAGGCGTAAACGTTCTCACCGTGCCGAAGGCAATCATAACTGATAACTCATAACTCATATTTGAGTCTTCCCCGGTGGGGGAGGGGGACGTTGCGGAGGGGATTGCTCAACGGCAAAAGTCTCTTTCTTTAACTCAAAAAGCACGGTCTTCCGTATAGGAAACCGTGCTTTTCGCTTAACGTTGAATTACTTGATGATCTCG